>JAEUSG010000628.1 GCA_016788315.1 Fibrobacterota bacterium
CAAAAGTTTTCAAGAAGCGAGAAAAACTTTCACCACAGGAATTTCGACGTCTGCGGCTTATTTGATTCTGGCAACTGTTATGCCGATAACGTTCCGATGCGACGCAAGATATTCCTGCAATGTTTCCCCTGAAAGAACAACTCTTCCAACCTTACTTGAAGCGTGTATGAAGTGGAGAACATCTTCATAACGATCGTTTTTTTTCCAAAACGCCAGAGCTGTATGCGAATAATCAAGCCCTTTGATACCCGAGGCAAATGCAATTATGTCGCCCTCTCTGATGTTCTTCTCAAAATCATGTACTCGCGCTGTTTTTACTAGAGGGATTTTTAAGTCTGACAACTGCTTTTCGAAAGCTTTAAAACTTTTTAAAACTTTTTGGTCTTTAAGCGGCGCATAAAGTTTATTGTTTTCAGTCATAAAACTTACTTTGCGCACGGTATCATAGGATGAATCAGGTCTCACAAAATCCAGAAAACCAATATTTACACCATTGTGAAGCCATTCAGAAAAATAGTGCAGACGTGATTCATATCCGGTCGGCCTGCCATCACGATATCTAAAACGGGTTAACACATTCTCAAAATCGGAATACTTCACATTCTGACTTTTGATGCATACACTAATGGCGCTAACAGCTTCAACAAGAGTGACGCAATCGAACTCCCGAAGATTCACAATGGCCTTTTTATCATCTCCCTTTTCAAGAAGACCGGCGACGTAGGGATAACCGTCAAATTGCTGAGCAGCATTAGTTATATAACGTCCTGTTTCGATGTTTTCATAAATAACACTACCGATAATATTTTTAAAAATCAGCGAATCAGCTGGAGGCACTGCTACGGCAGAAATAACGATGGATAATATCAACAGAAAGAATATTCTCATAATTCTTAAGTCAAATATTGCATAAGCATCAATACATATGCAATCTTGAGAATAATCATTTCTAAAAAGAAGCATTATGAAACAATATAGAAGAACGCTCTATTTCCTTATCTGCACATTCGGTTTGAGCCTGCTGCTGGTACTGCTATTTAACAAGAGCGGTGGTACATGGAACACGGCAGGTTCAATGTTTATGGTTTCGCTATATATGTTTACTCCACTAATATCTGTTCTGATAGTAAACAAACTTGCTCCTGAAGGAAAGTTTTCAGAGGCTATTGGCTTTAAGTTTACCTGGAACAGATGGTTTGTTTTAGCATGGCTCTCTCCATTTGCAATTGCAGGTGCTGCACTTTTAATCAGTCTCAAGATGCCGGGAACATCATTCTCCCTCGGTATGGAAAACCTGTTAGAGCGTTATTCAAAATCTGCCACACCTGAGCAGATGAAAGCACTTAAAGATCAGATGACCTCTCTGCCGATACATCCTGCAGTAATTTCCGCTTTTCAAGCACTGGTTGCAGGCTTAACAATTAATGCACTTATGGCACTTGGCGAAGAGGCAGGATGGAGAGGTTTCCTGCATAAAGAGCTCTCTCATTTAGGTTTTATTAATGCCTCCCTTACAACCGGTATTATCTGGGGTATATGGCATGCACCAATAATTATGATGGGGCACAATTATCCGGACCACCCGAAATCAGGTGTATTTCTAATGATTGTGTTCTGCATGTTATTCTCTCCCCTACTAACTTTTATTAGACAGAGATCAGGTTCCGTACTTGCAGCGGCTATATTGCACGGCACGTTTAATGCAACTGCAGGACTGCCGTTTATGCTTCTAAATGGAGGGTCGGATCTTACTGTTGGAAGTATGGGAGCAGCCGGTATAATCGCGATGGGAATAGCTATGGTGCCTGCTATTTTATACGGTCGACGAAATCAGTAAATGGTCTGCATGGACGATTATCTGTACCTGTAAAAACATGCACAGTGTGTCCTGTAGCCAGCAGACTACTGCCATTCATGATCTCGTAATCTATGCGAACTCTAACCCCTTGGAAAGGATTAATTTTAGCTTTCACAGTAACTGTATCGCCGAATTTTGCTGAGTTTTTATATGTTACACCCAAATCAATTACCGGCAGATAAAACCCCTTCATTTCCATTTCGTTGTATGGAAACCCCATTGCTTTCATAAGCTCAACACGAGCAGCTTCAAAATAAATTGGATAAACAGAGTGGTGAACTATACCCATCTGATCCGTCTCGGCATAGCGGACTATTAAATCTAAAGATATTTCCATACGATAAACTGAATCACTTCCAGGCGTACTGCATTGTTGCTGATATAAGTGGAGCTCTTTCAAATGTAGTTGTTTGAACAGCTAAATCAAGTGTATAGTACCTGGCAAAACGTATTCCAAGTCCTGCAGCGAAATTGTTTATATCACTTCGCGCATATGCTTCAGATTCTGTTTTTCCAGCAATAATGTTATACAAATGTTTAACCTCTGACCATAGAAAACGGTAACCAAAACGCAAATAAACGTCTCTGTTCATTCTTAAATCGAGACCTGTCCTTAAAGAAGCAGCACCATAGACTGGATAGTTATAATCGGTATAAAACCGGGCATTCTGCCAGCTGCGTGATGTAAGACTGAGACCTAAAGAATAGGAAGTTGCTAATGGAAAACTGTCAACTTCTTTAAATGTTAATCCAATATTCCTCGCAGACGCACCAAGTCTGACTCTTCCGCCGGAAACAAGATACTGAACACCTGCATCAAGAGCAAAAGCAGACCAGTTCTGATAACTTACCTGTTCAAAAAGTCCTTTGACAGTTGCACCAACCTGCAAAGGATGCCCGAATAATGAGGCAGGAATATCTTTTGCAGCTGAAAAGCCTAATTCGTAGCTGCCGGAACTGAAGGTTTCTCCAGTCATATTTCCATCTCCGTCAGCAATTTCAAAACTGCCGGCATTAAGATAGTTCAGGTATGTTCCAAAGACTGTCTGATTCCCGGATGTATCTTTGCGTGGAACGGCAAAACCAATCATACCTCTACTTATATCAAGAACATAATGGAGATAATCAAACATAAATGTTCTGTTTTTTATTCCTGTTAAACCAGCTGGATTGTATGCAAAGGAATATGCATCACCATACCCGGCTGTATACGCTCCCGCCAAAGAGACCGGATGCGAGCCGGGTTGAATGTTAAGAAAATCAAAACCGGCAACACCAGCATCATCTGATTTCGCAGGAATTACCAGCACCAGAGAAATTGCAAGGATGGATATTAGTCTTTTATTGTTCATAATTTTAAAATACGAAAGATTCTCTTTCATTTCAACAGCTGAGCACCAGAAAGTTCAGACCTCTCCTTTCGTCCCTTTATTGCTATCCTTATATTACCTGAGTTTTCCGACTTGATACTTAAACGTACAGGAAGCCCCCCCCTATCTAAAGGCGCTCTCTCATCAATGCTCATCTGCCATTTCCCCTCTTTTGATGCTACAGAAAGGATTTCTTTGGTAGAAGCATCATATGTAACGGCAAGCAGAGAGTCCTGAATTACAATCTGACCATTGCTGCAAATAATGCCCTTTAAACGGACACCCCAGTCAGGCGGAATCATAGGTTGCCCCCAAAGAGAGGAACCGAGCAGGGCGAGGTCGGGCAAATCGTTTATTTTACCCTTTATGTTCATCATTGGTGCTTCAAATTCAATGAATGACCCTGCACCCTTTAATCTGAAAAGAACTTCGCCCCATTCTGCCATTACTTCAATGCTAAGAGTGTCCGGGGGAACGAAGAGTGCATTACCCCTTCCGTCAACAATAAAAAGCGACTTCATATAAGAAACTTCAAGATCTGCACTCATAGGCTTTTGGATCGATTTATTTGAAACAGGCAGACTTTTCAAAAACGAAAGTGTATCTGGAGGACATAAAACCTCCTTTTTACATGCATACAGGAACAGAAGCGTAAGAACTACTACTGTTATTCTAATGTTCATTTTGAACCTTTTTCTTCATTCCAGACAATCTGTTAATATAGTCTTCATGTTTATCCATTCTACCCAACGCCTTTGATACAGCTGCGAGATGCTCAAAAATTTCAATATCACTTCCGTCAGATAGTGCCAATGCGCGTTCCAGGAGTTCTAAAGATTTTTCGTTTTCAAAGCCTTTTTTGTAAAGCACCCAGCCATAAGTATCAAGATAAGCGCTGTTTGCAGAGTCAAGACTTAAAGCATTTTTAACAAGTATTTCCGCAGTATCCAGCTTAATCCCCTTATCTGCATACATGTAAGCCAGATAGTTCTGCGCGGTATGGAATAGCGGAGCCATTTTAATTACATTGACCATCATTTTTTCTGCAGTTTCAAAATTGCCTTTCCGTTCGTGCGATGCAGCAAGCCTGAATAGGCAGTCCGCATTTGAAGTATCAAGTGCATATAGTCTGGAGAAATAGACTATTGAACTGTCATATTTTTTCTGCATCTCAAAAGTCATTCCGAGATAATAAAGAGCCTCATTTAAATTCTTAGGATCTGAAAGATAACGGCTGAATGAGACTGCTGCCGAATCATATTTTGAAAGTCCAAGTCTGATTCTGCCGATATACATCTGTGTGTATGCATCCGGCTGTTCCTTGTCTGCGGAAACCAGAATAGATTCTGCTTCTGCTAGTTTACTTCTTGCAAACAAAAACAGTGCAAGCGATTTTCTGTCAGACGCATCACCTTTTGCAGCAAGATCTCTATATTCCATCTCTGCATCATCCGTTTTTCCTGATTTAAGAAGCAGATACGCTATATCGCCTTGAGCCTGTTTTGCCGTTTCGGAAGCTGCCCCTTTCTTCAAAACATTCAGCATGGCAATTACAGTGTCAGAATTGCCTGTTTTGTCAGCAAGTCGAAGCAGAGAAAGACGAGTACTCTGTGAATATCTAAGATCTTTAATAATTATTGCCACCTGAGATATTGCCTGATTAATGGAATCGCAATCAAGATAAAGCGAAAGCATTCTATCTTGTGCGACTGCTTTTGTTTCCGGAAAAGCGGCAAGTTTCTTCCATGCAGACAGTGCTGAAAGCGTATCTCTCACTTCTTCTGCTAAAAGCCCTTCAAATTCAATCAGAGCATAATCATTTACATTTGCAAATTTCTTAATTCTTTTTATTATCGAATATGCGTCTGATGGCTTGCCTGATTTAAACAAAAGCCTGGCGTAAAGCTGCCCGTTCAGAACAGAAGAGGTATCCTCGTTGAACATTAATTGAACTATTGAAAGCGCCTTGTCAATCAAATTTCTTTCTAGATAATAATTCAAAAGCTTATTACGGAGCACAGTTGCTTCAGGATCAAGTCTTAAGACCTCTTCATAGCCTGCGAAGGCGGCGTCAACATTTCCGAATTCCTCAAATGTCATTGCCTGTACAAATATTTCATATGCGCGCTCTTTTGAAATTGCTTTTGTAATTGATGGCTCAGCAGAAGCAGACTGCTCAACAGCAACTCTGGGAATACAAGCGGAATTGAGTAATATTGCAGCAGCAATCAGAAGGAACTTCATTCAGAAACCGTCAAATCGACTGAAGAACCTCGGGCAATAAAGGCGCCAGGCTGTATTTTCTGCGACATGATTGTTCCAGGCAGCATATCGGCATCTGCCACAGGAGTAACAGTTCCTGCGTGGAGGCCAGCTAAAAGAAAGAGCCGGCGTCCCTCTTCAATTGTGAGATTTATCACTGATGGTACATAAGCCATGTTGCCTACAGCATTACTTGATATAGTTACATTTACCACACTTCCACGTGCCAATCTTTGACCGCTATGCGGATTGGTGGAGAGTATAATCCCCTGATCGTCACCCGGGTTGTAGGATTCCGTAACATCGCCGAGTCGGAGGCCAAGTTTCTGCAGAGTGTCGGCCGCTTCAAGGGGAGTAAGGCCTAAAAGCAGCGGAACATCTTTATATTCTTTCCCTTGACTTAATGTTAAGGTAACACTTCTGATTAGTTTAATATCGTGACCGGCAAAAGGATATTGTACAGATACATGTCCCTTAGGGAATTTATCGTGGTACTGGTATTCGATTGTTCCTATTTGAAGTCCGGCGGAAGAGACCAAAGATACTGCAGCTGCTGAATCTACCCCTACAAGCTCAGGCATCACTACTGTTTTCGAGAATTTACCCTGCTTGTATGGTAGTACTATTAAGTCGACTATGAGAAAAAGTATTGCACAAAAAAGAACGGTATAACCGGAGAGAAGTAAAAACTTACGCAAGGCGCTCATTGTCTTCGCCGTGGAGACCTTCTAGTTTCAGTATGATGATTTTATCACGTTCAACTATGAGGCTGCCCGATCTTTGGAGCCTGTTGAGTACACGACTTACTGTCTCTCTTGTTGTGCCTGTCATGTCGGCTATTTCCTGCTGTGTCGGTCTGTTTGTTATCACTACAAGATCGCCTTCGCGTTTACCCCTGGAATTTGCCAGCTCTATAAGTGTATTGGCTATTCTGCCATAAACACCAAGAAGCGCAAGACTTGTGATTCTTGTATCCGCCTGACGCAATCTTTTTGAGAACTCAATAAGCATAGACAAAGCCAGACGCGGGTTAGTTTCAAGCTGATGGAAAAGATCCTCTCTGCGAAGCACGAGAAGGTCGGTGTCTTCTGCAGCATAGGCGCTGGCCGATCGCGGCTCACCATCAATAACAGACATTTCACCAAAATATTCACCCGGTCCCATTATGGCAAGTATTGCCTCTTTGCCTTCATAACCCATGACCGATATGCGGATTTTACCTGTAACGATGATAAACATGGCATTGGTAGCACTATCCTCTTCAAAGACAATAGCAGCCCCTTTGCTGTATGAACGAAGCAAGACGACCTCAGAAAGACGCTCAACCTCCTGACGTGAAAGTGCACTGAATAGAGGTATTTTTGCGATTAACGAAGTTTTATCCATAAGTTACGGAATAGTCGGTAGCGGTGGAGGACCTGCATCCTGCCAAACCGTTCCGTCAGGCTCCTCTCCGCCATTATCATCACTTAAAAGGACATAACCGATAACGCCACCAGTAACAATAACCACGCTGCCTAATATTATGGCCTTGGTTTTAGTTTTGGTTGTCGTATATGTTCCTCCAACCTTAACAGTCTTGGACCAGTCTGTTTTCAGAGTAATAACATTGAAGTCGTCTGACACTGTAAAGTCAAGATATACCCCTTTTTCAATAGGCAGAACAACTCTTACCACATCTTTAAAAAGCGGTGAAAGGCCTTCAATATCTTTATTGACATTAAGCCGTTCAGTTGCAATTGTGCCACCGGCCATAAATGGCGCCTGGGCAATATCCTGAAGTTTTTCGTCTCCGACTACAGCATCATAGAACTGCAGTTCTAATGTTGAATCGCGGAAAATATGAAAGTACTGCGTAGGTTTACCGGTAAAGATAAAAGAGACATCTGTCTTTTTTACCCCTTTTTTGGTTCCGTCGCGTTCATCGATCTGAACCCCCATGAGCTGTGCCTTCTCTTTAAGATCAAGCTGCGCAAATATATTTGCTGAAAAGAGAAAGAGTGCCAGAAAAACCGCTGCATTTTTAATTCTCATATGATTGCCCCTCAATAAATTACAATAACATAAACAGCTATATTACTGTAAAATAGTCATAACAGCAATATCATGCAATAGTATATCGAATTTATCTATCAAAATTCGCAATTTCAAAAGGTTCAAGAAATCGCCATTTTCCCTTTGGTAGAATGCCTAGATTCAAATGACCTATAGATATACGTATAAGCCGCATTACATTAATGTTTAAGACGGCCAGAATTCTACGAATTTGCCGGTTTCGGCCCTCATCCAATATAACTTCAATCCAGCAGTTTTTCTGACCAACCCTCAATATTTCAGCTTTTTTTACAGACATGGTCTCTCCATCTATCATAAAACCCCGCTGCATTTCTATAAGCTCATTTTTATCAGGTATTCTATCTATCTGCACATGATAACACTTTTCTACCTTTGAATCAGGTGAAGTTAAGCTATTTGCAAAAATGGTATCGTTTGTAAAAATCAGCAACCCTTCGCTGGCCATATCGAGACGACCTACGGCAGAGAGATGTGACACATTTACCCCGTCCAAAAGATCAAAAACTGTTTTCCGCCCCTTTTCATCCGACTTTGTTGTTACAAATCCGCGAGGTTTATTTAGTGCAATATATACTTTTTCTGCTGCAGAAACGCTTGTTTCACCTATTGTAATTTTATCTTTGTCAATATCTACTCTTAACGATGGATTTCTGCAAACTTTCCCGTTTACAGATATCTTGCCATCGGCAATCAGTTTTAAACCAATATTTCTTGAACAAAACCCCAGTTTCGATAATGCTCGCGGCAGGCTTGCTATATTCATGAATTACAAGTTTTGATGATTGCGGGAATCGAGGATATTTCTAATAGCTGAGCTTAATAACTTTAAGGAGACCGGCTTTGCAAGAATGCATGACACCCCCGCGTCCTTTTCTTTGTCTGACAGCAGTACCCTGCTGTACCCAGAGCATATGACAATTGGGAGATCTCTTCGTATTTTGTGCGCCTCCTCTGCCAGCTCCAGGCCATTCAAATATGGCATTGTTTGATCAGAAACAACTATGTCTATTTCTGGTGCATTACTTTTCAGATATTCAACTGCTGCCCTGCCATCTGTTCTGCATACAACCCTATATCCAAGATCTGTTAACATCTCGCTAAACAGTTCTACAAGCATTTGTTCATCATCGACAAAAAGAATTGTCTCCGTCCCACCTGGTATTGTTGACTTTTGTTCAGACTCAGAATTAGAATCAAGGGTAATGGAATTTTCGACCGGAAGAAAGATGCGGAATGTTGTTCCGGCACCAGGAGCACTCACGACTTGTATACCACCATCATGAGAATGAACTACTCCAAGCACAACAGAAAGCCCCATACCTGTTCCCTCGCCTACCGGTTTTGTAGTATAGAAAGGGTTAAATGCCTTTTCTATAGTTGCCGCATCCATTCCGCAGCCTGTATCGATAACCTCAATTATTGAATATTCTCCCGGCTGTATAGTTCCACCGATGCCAATTATTGCACTATAATTTTCCTCAGTTCGAAGATTGACACGTAAGGTCCCTTTGTTTTGCATCGCATAAACTGCATTATTAGCAAGATTAAGAATCATTTCATGTATCTGATTTGCATCGGCCAAAACCGGTTTTGTCTGCATATCCAGATTTACATCAATTATGACAGTAGAAGGTATCACTGCCCGCAGAAGTTCAACTACCTCATATGCGAGCTGCCTTATATTGGTCGGATGTTTTTCAGATTTTCCCTGACGACTGTATGTTAGTATCTGTCTTACAAGATTCTTTGCTCTATTTGAGGCCTTAAGTATTTGCCTTATATTACGCTCAAGGATAGAATCTTTATCTGTGTGATCCAGAGACATTTCGGCAAAACCTACAATGCCGCCGAGTATATTGTTGAAATCGTGCGCAATGCCTCCTGCAAGATGACCTATTGCCTCCATCTTTTCCGCCTGACGGAGTCTCTCCTCATTTTCTTTAAGAGAGGATTCCGCTTTTAAGCGCGATGTTGTCTTCCAGACAGCATCCATAAGAAGATTAAGCTGCAGTATATCAGTATCGTCATATTCAGAGTCTTTATTGGCAACACCAACTACTGCAACAATTTCGCCATCCTGAAATAACGGCACAGTAAGAAACCTGCTTAACCTAACATGCCCTTCCGGAGTGCCTTTTTTTAATGGGTTAGCCGAAGGAAAATCGTTTACAAGAATACTTTTACGCTGTCTGACAGCTTCACCCCATATGCCGGTTTTGTCAAGACTATATACCGTTTGCGGATTAACTACTGCACACTCTTTCATTACCTCTTTCGACCAGGTGTTCAGAGTGAACTCTTTTCTTTTCTCGCTGTAGAAATAGATATATCCGATTTTACTGTCGGTCAGTTTTATGGCTTCATTTAACGCATTGTCAAG
>JAEUSG010000662.1 GCA_016788315.1 Fibrobacterota bacterium
ATGCATCTTGGGTAAGAATAGGTACAGGCAATGGCTTTTCTACAAGTGGGTCACTTGTTACTGATTCCACTCCGCCAATTGTTAGCAGGGCTGTTTTTACTAACAATATTTGTGCTTCTTCACAAAACAGTAATTATACAGACATTTATTTTAGCGAACCCCTTAAAGCTGGACAGGATTTTTCAAACTGGCGCTCCAGGGTATTGTTTGCATCTACAAACCCAAAAGGCCAGATAGACTCTTCATTTTTGGCTAATACCTCTGTTGTTCAAAGCCTTGAAGCTAGGACAGATGTTGACGGCGCACATCCACTTGAATCGGGAGCATCCAGCGGAAGCAGTTTAGTTTATATGAGACTAACACATGCTGGGACAACTCTTTCTGATAGTTTAATAGGTGTTGGTGCAAAAATCAGGTTTGCGCAAACAGGAAGTTCACAGTTTAAAGATAAAGGGCTTGAACTTGATGGTTCGTTAACACCTGGAGTTAGTGTTGGAATTATTACTGATTCAATTTCAGATCTTTGCGGGAATTCTGATGTTGCATTTGATAGATATGAGTTATATCAAAATGTAAATCCTAATATTTCTAATTTCGCTAATATCTTGATGCCAGGCAAACCATTCCGGATAAAGATACGTGTACTAAACAAACTTGCACAGAATTTATTAACATTGGAAGGCAAGCTAAGGACACTGAACAGCTTTGTTAAAATTACAGATAGTATTGCTTCATTTAATAATGTAGCTTCCGGTCAACAAGGATGGTCATCTGATGAATTTGAAATTACTCTTAATGATAGCGTCCCTCTTAGTACAACTGTAACTTTTATCTTAGTGATGAAGGATCAGCTAGTTGCAGGTAGCCCATGGTCCAGTTCTTTCACTATTCCAATAACACCTTTTTCTATTCCACAATTTCTTGTCGATGATGACAATAACCCTGACAGTCGTGGTAATAACAATAAGATCATTGAACCAAATGAGAATGCAGAGTTAATTCCTATCGTTTCCAATGTGAGTACAAACAGTTTTTATGGTTTATATGGCAGATTGTTTTCCCTGACACCAAATATTGATATTTGGAATAATAAGCAGGGTTCGTCAGAAATGGTATATGATTCTGCTAGATACAATGTTGTCTTTGGTGCGCATCAAAATGTGTCGCCTAACCAGAATAGCATCACTCCGGAAGTTGATTATGTCTTTTCTTATAATAATACTCGAACATATAAAACAAAGTTTGTTCTTATGATGGAAGGTTATTTGAATGGAGCTGTTGGAACGAATTGGTCAACAGGTTCAGTCAAACACAGATGGGGAGTGCCGTTCTATATTAATGCCGGTTATCCAGATACTATTGAGAATTCCATTGGTACTGAGAAAGTCTTAGCACAAAATAAAGTATATACGGAATTCTATTTGTCAGCATCGCCAAATCCATTCAAC
>JAEUSG010000703.1 GCA_016788315.1 Fibrobacterota bacterium
CAAAAGAAGTTGCTAGAAAAGATGGATCTTATATCCGGTTTAGTGATAATGCTGCAGTAATAATCAATAATCAAAAAGAGCCGGTGGGTACTAGAATTTTTGGGCCTGTCGCAAGAGAGTTGCGCGATAATAATTTCATGAAAATTGTTTCGTTGGCTCCAGAGGTTCTTTAGGAGTTTATCAATGAGAATTAAAAAAGGTGATAATGTTCAAGTTATAGCTGGCAAGGGGAGCGTCAAGGGCATAACAGGAAAAGTTTTGAAAGTATTTCCCAAAAAGGAAATGGTGCTAGTTGAAGGTTATAACATCATCAAAAGGCACACAAAACCAAATAAGAATAATCAGCGTGGCGGAATTATCGAAAAAGAGTCTCCTGTGCATGTTTCAAATGTTATGTTACTTTCTTCGAAAACCGGTAAAACAACACGTATAGGTATGAAGATGCTCGAGAATGGTAAGAAGGTTAGGTTCTCCCGTAAATTTCAGGAAGAGGTTGATTAATTATGGTGCCACGGCTAAAAACGTATTATAAAGACAAAGTGGTTCCTGCGCTTATGAAACGTGCGGGTTATTCAAATGTCATGCAGGTTCCTGTTGTTCAGAGAGTTGTTATCAATGTTGGTGTGGGCGAGCCTCAGGCTAATCCCGGCCTTCTAGAAGATGCACAAAAGACGCTTACTATGGTAACTGGTCAGAAGGCAGTAGTAACAAAAGCGAAAAAAGCTATTTCAAATTTCAAGATTAAAGAAAATCAAAGTATCGGTTGCAGAGTTTCTCTTTCAGGAATCCGTATGTGGGAGTTTCTTGATAGATTCATTACTCTCGCAATACCGCGCATCAGAGACTTCAGGGGTTTGAATCGAAAGAGCATGGATGGGCAAGGTAATTTTTCCATGGGTCTTAAAGAACAAATCGTTTTTCATGAAATTGATCACGATAAAATCAAGAAGCTTCACGGTATGGACATTACAATTGTTACTTCCGCGAATACAAACGAGGAAGGTCTTATGCTGCTTGAAGAGTTGGGTTTACCTTTTCGCAAGGAAAAAGGGAGTAACTGATGGCAA
>JAEUSG010000850.1 GCA_016788315.1 Fibrobacterota bacterium
CCCTGATGTTATCCGTCATTCGTGACTTATGAAACATTGAAAAGGCAAAACCAGCCCATAAAATTCCATCTGCAGCCATGAACGTTTTTGCAGCATTCTTTTTACCAAGTTTGTAGTGACCAGCACCAGGAATTATTAGAGAATAATATGGAGCAATTTTTCTGTCATGGTTCACATCAAGAAATTCACTCGATTTAATGCTTAAGCGTTCAGAACGTTCAATATTTCCAGGAATCTCACCATCATCTTCTATGTATTGCGGTTTTTCAATAACAACAGAATCGCTGTTTTGCGGAATTGTATCTGCATAAAGAGATGTTGAAAACAGAACGATAAGAGCTAGAAAAAGTTTTATTGTCATGTTATAATTACAGCCCTTAAAACTTATATGATGCAGACACTCCATTTGCTGGCATAGCCGTATTGCCGACCTGTATTGGCTCAAGATGTATTCTTTGTAAACGAGAAAGGCTACCACCGGTAATCTTTGTATTATAACTTGTTGCCGCCAAAAGTGCATCGATTGACGATGCTATTCTATTAACGATAAGAGTGAACAGAATGCCTCTATATATATCACCCATTTCATTTGCATCATCTCTTAGATCCATGTAAAGCAATTGCCTTTTTGATTTACCATAATAGTATGGGCTTCCCCCCTCAGCTGGATGAACATAATTAAGATTTGTAATTGTTCTTCCGCCTTCTACTACATAAGGGACACCAACTGTATCGAGGGCAAAAGCCGACCAATATTTTTGAGTATCGGCAAGCAATGAAAAATATCCACCATTCTGCCTATTGTAATATGTCTCATTTAGTTCGGGATTTACATCATCCCATCCCTGTGAAAAGGCATTATATTTTCCGATCATTTCATAAAAATCGTTTGATTTTTCATTCACACCACTTTTCAATGCACTATCATCATGTGCTGTTGGACGGAAAACAATTTTTGAGCTTGGTGCAGTTACCAGATAATTATACCACTTCTGCAACCTTTCGTTGCTAAAATGCTCATCAGCAAAATCCTGATATTCTTTCGTTTTTTCTTCATACTTCATTTTGAATAATGTAGAGGTAACCCAAGTTGTTACTTCAATAGCGGCAGGGATTGCTACTCTTGGAACACTTGCACCTGCATAATATTCACCAAGACCTGGAACAAGGAGGCTTAAAAAGAACGCCTTTTTAGGTGATTTTAGAATATTAACTTCACCGGAATAGGTCTTAATTACCTCAGTCTGATTCTCACGCTTCGGGGTTATAACTATCTTGCTCTTTGAACCAGGCTTATCTGTTTCTGCTTTTTCTTCATCAGCAGCTTTTGCAGAATCAACGACAGGTACAGCAGGTGCTGTTTCAAGCGTAGGAGGCTGAGGTTCAACAGGCTGAGGATCGACAGCCATTGGCTCCTGCTGCGTCGGCGGTGCATCAACTGCCGGGAAAGGTTCAGGTGTTTGCGCAATGATAATAGTCGCCGTAATCGTCAATATGAGTGTAAGTTTCTTCAACATCTTATCTCTTACTTTCTGAAAAATTTTACTAACCCTTTTATACCAAGCCCGTCGATAATTTCTTTAGTCGACGGACAGCTTTTACTTTTAACAATGGGCAGATTTGCAA
>JAEUSG010000713.1 GCA_016788315.1 Fibrobacterota bacterium
AAAGGCAAAGTTAAAGCGGTAAAAGGTCATGCAGAAGCCACCTCTCTTTTCAATGAAAGTGTTGACATTATTGTATCCAGATCCGTTTTGGAACACATTACTAATCCTTCTGCGGCAATTAGAGAACAGGCTCGCATTCTAAAAAAAGGGGGCGTTTTTATTCACTTTATAGATCTTCGTGACCACATATTTAAATGGCCGTTCGAAATGCTTACATTTTCGAAACAAACCTGGGAAAACAGTCTTACAAATCCAAAAAATGGTGCCGGCTACCAAAACAGGTTGCGCAGCGATGACTGGTTTTCACTTTTCTCATCCATAAACGGCTTCACCGATATAAAAATAGATGTTCTTACAGAGAATCCGAACGCATTCAAATCCATTAAAGGAAGGCTTGACAAAGAATTCAGCGGTAAGGATCCGGAAACACTAAAAGCTGCAATAATCATTTTATCAGGCAAGAAATCAATTTAATCTGTAAATCTTTATTGACGGACCAGGTTTCGTAAAATTGTTTTTTTCATAGTAAAAGATAAGCTGCGCATTATCAGCAAGTTCTTTATAAAACTTCTCAAATGAAGAAACTGTCTCTGGAAAATATCTTCTGCTTACAGAATTCAGATGATGGTTCATTGTGTAGCTGTTAACCGCTACATACTCAACGCCAGCCTTCCGGTAATAGTCAAGAGGTTTAGCTCTATCTTCACTTAAACCTTCTCTCTCATACAGCACAAGCGGAATATCAATGAACCTGTAACCATATCCATAAACATCCGGATTTGCCCACATATGACCTGTATAAAGTGCAACTACAGAACCTTTTTCGATATTCTTCCGCATCCACTCTCCTGCTATTACACGGCTGTCCTTGTGTGAAAGCAGAAAATCCAGCTGCACTGCACGAATAAGCGGAGGAGAAAATAAAAGCGCTACGAAAAATATTGCTGCCGGTTTCTTTATGCTGCTCATTGCTTTTACCACAATAAATGCACCGAATATTGCAAAAAGGGGAAAGGCCGGCATAGCATATCTAATAATATTTAGTTTCGCAGCTGGAACAATGGTTAGAACAGCATAAACAACAAGAGGTGTAAATTTTCTGAAGTCTTTCCTGACGAGATAAACAGCTCCTGTTATACCGAGCAATACCGGCAAAATACCCATAGCACTCCATATAGACCTAAATGAGAGTTCTTCATGCGGAATTGGGTAATTATGAAGAAAGATTGCAAATGGCCCACCTTCACAACTCAGCTTGAATGCGGCACCGGAAGCGGCACTCTTGTTTGCAAAGACAACCTCTTTTAAAAAGACACCGAATGCGGGGAAGGATATCATGAGTGAGACAGCAAATATTCCCAGAAAAAACATCAATGATTTAAATCTGTTGACGAAAGGGTTTTGATTTACTGAAAACAATATGACATACACTGCACTCAACAGAAGCAGTACATTATTAAATTTGGCCGCCACAGCCAGTCCTGCTGCAATTCCTGCGAGAGCTAACAGACTAAGCTTATCGGAATCGTCCCATAGCTTGTAAAGTAGCAGAAGTGTGAGACTTGACATCAGAACTGAGAGTGTGTCTGGTGTCATATAATGTGAATGCCTAATACATTCAAAACATAGCGTATGTATCAATGTAGCTGTAATAGCAACTTTTCTGCTGTTAAAAAGCTTCTGTGCCAGTAAAAAGGTCACGACAATGGCGAACAGATCAAACAAAGCCGAAAGAACTCTCCCAAGATAGAAATGCCAGGCCGCGGGTCTCTCCCATTTTTCTTTACCTTCAGAATGGTTCAATGCAAAAACAGGCAACATTGCAATGGAGACTGCCCGATGAAATAGTGGTGTATAGGGTTCATGAAAAATTCTGTGTGGATCGTAGAATACGCCAACAGACTGCTCAACATGATATAACTCATCAGCGTAGGCAATCTGAGGCGGTTCACCCCAGTTCAAGGACCACAACCGCAAAATGGCAGCAAGAATGATAATTACCGCCAATAATCTGTTATCTTCTGTAAAGTGTCTAATCATACCGGATTGATGTTAAATTATTATCAATAAGCCGTTAATAACTTTTATATTTCTCAATTGTGAATATATAAATATGAGTAGGTTCAGGAGGTAAAATGCATTTGTTTTCAAAAGCCGGGCTGTTTGCACTGGTTCTCTTATATACAGTCTCATTCAGCGAAAAATTAAATTTGGCCATAAACGATCTCGACCCGCAGGGTATTGAGGCATCTACATCAGCAATCCTATCCGACCGCATCCGTGCAGAACTCATTAACAGCAATAAATTTCGTGTTATGGAACGTTCTGAAATGCAGAACATACTTAAAGAACAGGGATTTCAACAGTCAGGCGCTTGTAATGATAATGCCTGCATTGTTGAAATCGGACAGCTTCTTGGTGTTAAGGCTATGCTCGCTGGAACAATCGGTAAAATCGAGAATTTATATACGGTTTCAGTTCGTATGATAAACATTCAGACAGGTGAAATTGAATTTGTAATAAATGAGAACTGTGAATGCCCTGTAAAATCACTTCTGAACGAAATGATGCCTGCTATAGCTAAAAAGATGATTGCACGTATCGAATTACAAAAGAAGAAAGAGAAACAGGGAGCAACTGGATACCTCGCACTAACCGTAAAACCAGCCAAGGCTTTACTAGTTGTCAACGGTGACACTGTTCAGTCAAAAAAGGCTTTGGAAATTCCTGCAGGTGCAGTCAAAATCTCCGCACTTTTTAAAAACTACTCACCTTTTGACACATCAATAACATTGGCTGCCGAAGAAAAAGCAACATTAAACATCGCTCTTAAAAAAACACCTGAATTTGAGGCGGAACTCAAATCAAATAAAAAAAGAAACCTTTGGATTATACGTGGTATTGCCGGTGCACTTGCTGTTGGAAGTGCGGCATTTGGTGTTGTAGTAAATGGACAGGCAAACAAAGCATACGATGATTATAAGGCTTTAACTACACCTGGCGACCATTCAGCTGAATACAAAGCCGTTACGGACAAGGAAAATTTTAGAAATATTCTTTTGGGTGCTGCCGGAGGAATTACCGCAGCAGGTCTTATCACTTTTGCATTCTAATTCCAGATATCGTAAAGAGAGGTCTTACATATGAAAAAGATAATCGCTTTAGTTTCGTTTATAATAGTAATACTCATTGTTATATCATGTACTCAGCATGAACAGGACAACCCTTATGATATTACCGGCACTAAAGGCTACCACCCGCCAAGCGTATCGGCAATTGATAAAGATGCTGCAATAAACGATACAATAACTCTGCAAGCAACAGCAACAGACTCAAATGGAAATATTGCGCTCATGATTTGGAAAGAGTTAAACGGCTCATGGATCGACAGCAGTTCAACACCTACCATACAAACTGTTTTTACAACACCATCCGTTAAGAGAATTATTGTAATGGCTGTAGACAATGACGGACTTACAGCATCGGACACTTTTAACCTGACCATTCACCTCTATCAGCCAAGCGTAAAACTTAATTCATCGTCACTCTCTGTCAACGCTGGAGACTCATTGACCTTTACAGCATTAGGATTTGACACTAACGGAACAATTGCAATGATACTCTGGGATACCGGTGCCGTATTCGGAACAAAGGATACTACACTGCGAGTAGGACTCATGACACCTGGCAGCAGAAAAATTGCTGTTCGAGTAAAGGACGATGACAGTATCTTATCAGAATGGGATTCAATTAAAATTGCCATAAATTCTATGCCGCCCGTAATTAGCAGCAAATCACCGGATACCACCATAATCGTTGGCGATACTCTAACCGCCCGTGTAAACGCTTCAGACAATGGCAAAATTGTAAAATATTTATGGGCACGCGACAGCATCAACTACATTGACTCTAGCGATGCAGGAGCATTTAAGACATCTTGGACGACTGCTGGAGCTTATGTTATTGGTGTAAAGGTAAGGGATAATTCCGGGGAGTATTCAAACCAAAGCTATATCCATATAACCGTGAAGAACGCATATGAGAAGACAAAAAATTTACTACCGATAAACAATGAAGCGATTATCACACTAAAACCATTATTCGCATGGCAGCCTGGAACATACCACAAAACCTATGATCTCTTTTTAGATACAGTTAACCCTCCTGTGACTTTACATAAATCAGCAATTACCGACACATTCTTCACTCCGGCATCTGATCTCAAATACAGCAAAACTTATTACTGGTTCATAAAGGCAAAAGATGGTAGTTTAAATTCTGATTCCAGTCCAGTGTTTAAGTTCACCACCACGAACAATTCTGCTCCAAAATTCATCAAGCCGGCCAACATGACAGTATCTGCTATTGTTGGAACACAATATATTGATACTTTGCACGCCGCTGACAGCAATGGCCATTCTTTGACCTATAAAGTCTTGTCCGACACAAGTATAAAATTTTCACCAACAACAGATTCTATACTCCGCTGGTCTCCACAAATTAAAGATACAGGAACAAAAATATTCCAGGTAATGGTAAGTGATGGATATAATGGAACTGATACTCTCGCATGGTCAGTAACTGTTACAATAAATATTTCTAAGCCTATTATTAGCATTGATAATACAACAAGCTCCAGCGCCATTCTCAAGTGGAGCGATTCTCAAAATGCAACTAATTACAGACTTGAAAGAGGGGCAGCAAAGACAGGCCCATTCACAACAGTGTATACAGGTTCGGACACGACCTTCACAAATAACGCTTTATCGCCTCAGACTACATATTGGTATCGTGTTATAGGTAATACTGGATCATTCCTATCTGTATGGAGCGATACTTTAGGCGCCACTACAATGGCTGCAAGCACTGCTAAAAATCATGTCTTTTGGTATAATAGTATTGCAAAAAATTACGCGATAAATGATAGCCCCGGCCCAAACTTGCCGACGGGAACAATACGGCATGAGGGCATGATTATGTCTGCACAGTACACACAGTTTCCAGGTCAAAATGGTGAACGATTTGCTGTAGGCAACTCTGGCAATAAAGGTCGCTGTGGCATATTGTGGGCTAAGGATTTGATGGAAGCAAACGGAACTTGTTCCAAAGCGCTTGTGCGTGCAGAATACCTGGACAAATTTGCCGGTACTCCATATTGCGAACCTGGAACTATTAGAGTAAAAGTTGGTGTGGTTGATTTTATTGGTAATATTGAAAGTTATGGATTGCCTGAAGATGTTCCATCCAATGCTGTCTGGAATGATGTCAACGGCAATTCAATCTCCTGGAACATGACATACAACCTGCAGTCAGGAAATCTCACTAATGAGCAATTTATTGATGTTGTCATACCTCAAGGGGTAACATCTTCAAGTCAAAATGCCATTTTGGACAAGAAGTTCATGGAAATAGATGTGACATCTCAGGTAAATTGGATATTGTCGCATACGGGAACAAATAAGGGAAGCAGTAGCGGACAATATGCCATTGTTTTTCTGACAGACCCGAGCAGTTCTTCTACTGCACAGATGCATACATACAGTTATGAGTCCAGTACAGGCAAAGAGACAATATCCCCATGGACTCAAGATGGCAATAGTTTACATTTGTTTGTAAACGGTGATTTAAATTTTACGACCCCTACATACCTGAGTACACCGGTACTCGGCACAATGACTCCAGACACTACTCACATCCAAATCAATTGGCCAACGGTCACAGATGCCACAAATTACAAAGTTGAGCGTAGTACTTCTGCTTCTGGTTCTTTTATTCAAATTTATTCCGGCTCGAGCAACTCAATTGTTGACACGAATTTACTTCCAGACACAGAGTACTGGTACCGTGTACGAGCACTATCTACGAACAATCTGTCTGCCTGGAGCACAGTTGCAAGTGCACGTACAGCGCAATTATTGACAAAACCAAATTTCACTACTGATCCAAAAGACACCGTAATTGACGTTGGTAAGCCACTAACCCTTCGCTCCTTAGCAACTGGCAATCCAATTCCACGATATCAATGGTATAAAAATGGCACATTACTGGCGGGTGATACTCTGCGTGATATGACAATATCAAATCTCCTGACATCAAATTCAGGTGACTACTATGTTGTAGCATCCAACAGTGAAGGTACTAAAACAAGTGCAACTGCTTCAGTTAAAGTAAAAGGTTTATTAGTTTACTACCCATTGGATGGAAATGCATCTGATTTTTCCGGAAATGGATA
>JAEUSG010000772.1 GCA_016788315.1 Fibrobacterota bacterium
CATCCAGTACAAGTTTATTTTCACTTGGAGTAGGCATCAAGGCGGACTACTACTTTCGCCGAAGAGGCTACATTCGAAACAGTAAACTTACCAAAATATCACTATCATCACTGCGGTTTGATCTGGAACTTTCCAACACAAATGTTACCACACCCAAAGAACTTGATAAAGGTACCTTTGCACTTTTAAAACTATCATATTCCATGTCACTTTTTTCGCCAAGTAAAACACATTTATTTTCAACAGTTACACCGTTACAATCGAGGCTCATAACAAGGGAATTTGTCAACCTACCAGAAGACACAACCAAACCAAACTCACCAAGTAAATTCCGACCATTCATAACAACAGTAAGCGCTGTTGTAGCCATCGCCGCTGCCGCATATGGATATGGCTTTAATAAAGAGTGCGAAGAAAAACTTGCAGCATATAAATCAGCTCAAGGGGAAGCTGCAACCGCCAATGCGTGGCATGATTTCACACTAACCGAGACAAAGAGAAATACCAGCTATTCAATAGCCGCATGGAGCTTGAGCGTATGCTTAATAAGTCTAACATTTTAATATTGATATTTTGCTTTATGGCAGCACCATTTATGGGTTGTGTAGATGGCAAGCGTGATAATCCTTACGATTCTGAGGGAATAAATTACCAACCCCCAGTAATAAACGACGGTAACACATATTATACCTTCGTGAATGACACAATAACCATCGAGTGCAGTGTTACACCAGGAAATGCACCTATAAAGAATTATATATGGTTCATAAACGAAGACTATCGAAAAACAATAGTTGAAACCACAACAGTACCACAGATCAACATTGCTATTAAAGATTCCGCCACTAAATACTACTCTGTTGTAGCTATTGACACGCTGGGCATATCGAGCAGAGAGAACGCCTCTTATTCCAGTCTAATTAAAGTATTTGTGAATACAGGTACCCCAACAATAGACCATATGATAAACAAAGATTCCGTTGCTATTTTTGATAGTGTATCGTTTCGTATAATTGCCCATGATACCAATGGTACTATTAGCAAGTATGTATGGGCTTTGAATGGGAAAGATTATTTGGACACTAGTCTTTCTAATACGCCTATATTTGTACTTTTTTATGAGGGCAGAAGAACTATAGCCGTAAAAGCAATTGACGACGACGGCCTCGTTTCAAAACCTTTTTACGACACGATTATTGTTTCACGAATAAAAAAAAGTTTACCTACCGTACCGAATGATAAAGATTCTGTAATAGCTAGCCGCCCGACCTTGAGATGGAACCACAACCCATATTCAACAAACTACGAGATACAAATCACATCAGATACTATCAGTGCAAAACATATAACAACAACTTCTAAACAAAACTACATTTACTCGCCAATCGCACTCAATGGAGCATCTCAATATTTCTGGCGAATACGAGCATTCCGCAATAACGACACCATGTATGTTTCAGCATACAAGAGCCTTTTTACGAAGCCACCTTCGGGCATGTCAAGACTTGATAGCGGCAATACATCAATGGGAAGCACGATTGGGTGCACTTATTGTTCCATCGACGAGGCCCCCCTTCGCAATATCTATCTCTCACCATTTTGGATAGACAGCACAGAAGTCACAATACAAAGTTTTATCGAGCTAACTGCAATTGACATACGTCTTCGTGATTATCCTGTCTGTTTTTGCAATACAGATAAGTATCCTGCACATCACGTGACATGGTATGAATCCGTTCTGTATTGCAATGCAAGGAGCAAGAGAGATAATCTTGACACTTCATATACATACTCTAGCATGGTTTCAGATAGCGGATATGTTATATCACTCGTAAATTTGACTTTTTATCCTTTCAAAAAAGGATATCGTTTACCTACAGAGGCAGAATGGGAATATGCATATAAAAAACCTTCACAAAACCGTTATTATTACTGGTCATTTAATGAACCAACCGATAGCAATTCAATCAAGTATGCATGGTACAATAGATCTTATGTAAACGCCATTCAGCCAATAAGGCAAAAAACTTCAAATGCAGCAGGCTTGTATGATATGGCTGGAAATGTTCTTGAATGGTGCAACGATTATTACAAAGAATATTCTGGTAATTATTTACACAATCCACTTGGTCCAGAAACTGGAACAAAAAAAGTTCTTCGAGGAGGAGACTGGAGCGGTGCACTACATGACTTACGTTCTACAAAAAGATTCAGTGATGTTCCGATGCAAAAACATGGAACAGGATACGGCTTTAGAGTTGTGTTACCGGATAATTAACATATGAAAAGCATTTTACTGGTAATTGTTTTGATATTTTCCTTTAGTGGCTGCGCCGTAAAACCTACGATTGTCACACCATTTGCCCCGATTAAGGGCAATCTAGTTGAGCGTTATACCATAAACAAGCAGCAATACGAAACCGTTCATCACATTGACACAGCAGCAAATCCTTACGCATTCAACAGTG
>JAEUSG010000851.1 GCA_016788315.1 Fibrobacterota bacterium
GGGCAAATCTATCGCTTCAAATATCCTGAAAGCTGGATTTACGTTAACCGTACATAATCGATCCAGAGCGTCAGTTGATGAATTGGCTGCATTGGGTGCAATACCTGCATTAACGCCTGCAGGTGTTGCAGCTGTTTCTGACATTGTTTTCACAAATCTGCCAGATTCTCCGGATGTTGAAAAGGTGGTTCTTGGCGAAAATGGAATTCTATCCGGTGCTGCAAATAAGCTGATAATTGTTGACAACTCAACTATAAAACCATCTTCGGCACGGGCGATAGCGGCAAAAGTAAAAAAAGAGGGTCATGAGTTTCTCGATGCTCCTGTTTCCGGCGGCGATGTGGGGGCTAAAAACGGCACACTTACAATTATGGTTGGAGGCAGCGCTGAAGCATTGGAAAAAGTCATGCCCGTTCTGATGGCGACAGGAAAAGCAGTTACCCACGTAGGAGACAGCGGAGCAGGTCAGGTTGCTAAAGCGGCAAATCAGATTATGGTTGCCGCTCAGATGAGCGCTCTTGGCGAACTGCTTGTTTTCTCGAAAAAGGCAGGCGTTGATCCTGTTAAAGTAGTAGATGCTATTAAGGGTGGAGCTGCTCAATGCTGGGCGCTCGATTTAAAGCCGCCAAGACTTTTCACAGGGAACAGAGCTCCAGGATTCAAAGCGTATATGCAATTAAAGGATCTCGGGATTGTTCTTGATACCGCAAAGGAATATGGTATACCTCTTCCTGTCACAGATGAAACAACCGCCCTTTTCAGGAAAATGGTTGAGGATGGAATGGGTGAACTTGACAACTCTGCAGTTCTTGGTGTTCTTGAAAATATGGCCGGAGTGAAAATCAGCTGATAATATGCCGAGAATAATTCTGGCTCCATTGCAGGGGGTTACAACCCCTCTCTTCCGCACAGCCCTTGCCTCAATGTTTACCGGTTTTGATGAGGCTATGGCTCCATTTATAACAACAACAAGCAATGGCCCTCCTCCAGCTAAACACATGAAGGAGATTTTGCCTGAAAATAACAATAACCGGCTTAAGATTATTCCGCAGCTGTTAAGTAAAGAGGGTGGTGACTTTTTAGAAGCAGCAAAGGTTATTGTGGATTTATGCGGAGCAGATGAGATAAACTGGAATATCGGTTGTCCTTCAGGAACTGTTACAGGTAAAAAAAGAGGGGCAGGTCTATTGCCATATCCTGAAGTCATCGACCGTTTTCTCGGAGTTGTCTGTGCAAAGCTCTCCTGTAAACTTTCTGTAAAGATGAGGCTTGGGATGATAGATTCGCGCGAATGGGAAGCTTTGGCGCCCATACTCAATAATTACCCCATTTCGGAAATTACAATCCACGCCAGGACAGGTAAACAGCAGTATGATGGTTACGCCGATGTTGATATGTTTGCTGAATGTAAAGCAGCGATTAAACACCCTGTTGTTTATAACGGAGATGTTGTGAGTGTTGAGTTTGCAGATAAAATTATAAAACGTTTTCCTGATCTCTCGGGTATAATGGTTGGACGCGGTCTTATTGCTAACCCTCTTCTTTCTATGTCAATTCAGAATGGCTGTGAAGCTGATAAAAAAGAGAGATCTATTGCAATATTCAATCTGCACAAAAAGATGTTTGCACAATATGCAGAAATTCTTCAAGGCGGAGCATTTCTCGGACGGATGAAGGAACTCATGAAATACTGGGGACCGATGCTTTCGGAAGATGAAAGACTTATAAGAGATGTTTTAAGGGCTCGATGTGTAGAAGATTATGAAGAGGCCTACAAGGCTCTACATAATTCCTAGTGCAAGCAGAACGAGTATGACAACTGCTAATGCTATTCTGTAATAGGCAAATGGTCTGAAATCATGTTTTTTGATGTAATTCATAAATAGCGAGATAACCGCCCAGGCAACAAAGAATGAGACAACAAAGCCTGTCGCCAGCGCTGCCATTTCAATTGATGTCATAGCGCCACCATGCTTTAGAAGCGTATAGCCTGAAGCTGCCGTCATTGTCGGGATAGCAAGAAAGAAAGAGAACTCAGCAGCCAGCGCCCTTGATGAACCGAGCAGCATTGCGCCGATTATTGTTGCAGCAGCTCTGGACGTTCCAGGTATCATAGCAAGACACTGGATGAAGCCTATTGCGATTACTGTGGAAATTTTAAGATCAGCAACGCTGTTGTATTTGATCTCTTTTTTTCTGCGTTCAAGGAGTATCAGTAGAATTCCGCCGATAAAGAGTGCGATACTTACAGTTGTCGGGTTAAAGAGCTTTTCTTCGATAGTATCACCGGCCACAAGTCCAATTGCAAGTGCAGGAGTTACACCGATAACCGCTTTTTTCCAAAGCGCCCACACGGCTTTTCTGCTTTCGGCATCTTTTGTCTTTGAGAATGGATAAAGACGATCCCAGAAGTAAACGACAACAGCCAGAATTGCTCCGAGCTGTATTACAACATCAAACATGCTTGCAAAACGGTCGGAGAAATTAATGAATCTGTTAACGATTATAAGGTGTCCGGTACTGCTGATAGGCAGGAATTCAGTTATACCTTCTACTATGCCAAGAATTACTGCCGAAAGAATTGTTTCCATTATACTCTCCATTTGCGAAGCGGAGGTTTAACAAAAGAACCCCTCCAACCATTGCTGAGTGAAGGGGTTCCATATGGCTCCTCGCAGAATTGAACTGCGGACACATGCCTTTTCAGGGCACTGCTCTACCAACTGAGCTAAAGAGCCGTTTTTAACAGCGGAATAAGATAACCAAATTCATCGTGATATTGCAAGTTTGAGTTAATGATATACATAAATAAATTATAAAAAGGGTTAATCCTTGACATGTCCGACCATGCTTAAGAATATTATTCAACATGGTAATAAGAGATATTCCCAACGTAAAAGAAAACACCGTTATTGTTCCGTCGAAAACTGTTCTTTTTAAAGAGAATGATTTTTCCAAGGATATTTATATTGTCAAGCGTGGCAAAATAAGAATTCTTAAAAAGATCGGCAGCAGACAGGTTCAGCTTATGACTGTAGAGGCTGGCGGTATATTTGGTGAGATTTCAATGTTTGACAACGGCCCCCGAACTGCAACAGCGGTAGCAGCGGAAGATACAGAGCTTATCAAAATGACTCCTGCGCTGTTTTCGGAATCACTTAAAAAGGTGCCTGAATGGTTCATGGCAATAGCCAGAGTGTTATCGCAGCGCATCAGACAGACCGACAGCCGGCTTGGATTGTCAGGCCCTGTTGTTAATGAAGTTAATGTTTCTGCAATTCTGCTCTATCTGGCAAGCGGCAGCAAGGATAATGAGGGAATGATTCTTTCTGAAGTTGAAAAAACTCTTTCCGCCCTGCTGAATATTCCAATAAATGAAATGGAAATTGTATTCGCTTCTCTTGTCAAAAAGAAGGTTGTTGAGCTGACTGCCGACAAAATAAAGGTCTCCTCTGTCGAAAGTCTTACTGAACACCTAGCCGGATTACGCAATCAGCTTAGTCAGTCCTTTATTATCTAAAACTACTTTTTCCAGAAAATAAGATTTGGAAGCAGATCGCCTTCGGCAAATATTATTCTGCCGTCTGTCAGCTTAATCATGGATGCAATGCTGTAAGACATGTGTCTGGCATTGATAAGCGTATTCTTGAACCGCAATATTCCAAGATCTTCAAAACCGCCATTTTCAGCATCATATTTAAAAAGGTGTGAGTATTCAGGATCGGTTCCGCATATTCCAAATAGCGCTGAGCCATCAACAATAAGTGAAGTTATGTTGCCAGCATGGGTGGGTTTACCTAGGTTTGTGACTGTACCGTTTTCCGGATTGAGCTTAAAGAGAATGCCGTCAATGGAAGTTCCGCCATAGATCGTTCCGTCGGCCGTTCTAGCCCATGATTCAACTCTGTTTGTAGCTTTCCTGAACTGAATGTAGGGAAGTTCAGCTTTAAGTATTGCAATGGATTCTGTTGCCGGATCAAATCGGAATATCCGACCCATTCCGGTTGAACCATAAACTCTGCCGCTGTTGTCAGATATCAGACTTTTACATAAGTGAACGTTTTCACCGGAGTGCATAGATACAGCATTACTTTTAGACGATGAATCTATTTCAGCACCCTTAATTATTTTGAATGTAGAAGCTGTTATGTTATAAGTGAAAAATGTGTTTGAAGGCGTGAGTATTCCGTAAATTGTTTTGCGGTTGTTAGAAATTGCTATGCAGAAAATACCTTCACCTTTTAACGGAGAGCCAAGTTCCTTTATCTCAGGATTTGCTCCTGCTGTCTTAACAGAAAAAAGTTTTCCGTCAGAATCTTTGCCGTAAGTTGCGCAAAAAGCTTGCGTGCTGTCAGCAATAATTCCATACGCAGGTGAAACTGTTTTTCCGGGTTGTGATGGCAAAGTTGTAAAACCGGTCGTTAAGTTTTTCTGCAAACTGAACGAAAAAACAATTGGATTTCTGCCCTGGTATTGAGGTTTTGTTATGCCGTAAATGGTTCCGTTAAGTTCTATGATTCCGGAAACGTTGGCTGAACCTACGGGCAATTTGATTTTACCCTGTTCAGGATGAGCGAGGTCGATTCCGAAATCTTCAGAACCGCCTTTAAAGTATAGCTCATCTTTTGACGCTCCAATGCTCAATGTCACCAGTGAAATGATGATGAATATTATAGTTCTCATTTGGAGTCCTTTTTAGGAGGGGTGAAGATTATGAGATGTGCTCTTGACGAACCGGATTCACCGGATGACTCCCCTTTAATTGCCCGTCTGCCGGCAAAATATATCTTTCCCTTCTTGTCTATAATCTGACTTCCTGTCGCTTCCTCCATTACCGCTTTAGGACATTTGTAAACGATATTTTTCTCTTTTGTTTCCGGATCGCACTCAACAAGTACAGAGGTGTCCTTAAAAAGAAATGAGCCGTGACCCCCAAGCCAGTAATAGAGCTTTCCATTAGGTGCAAGTGCAAGATTTGGAGAGGTCGCCTTTATTATAGTCGTGTCATGGATTGTCTCTGAAGGGTTAAGAAGATAGCCGAGGTCTTTTATCTCTCCAATACCTTTTTTTTGAGGTTTAATAGAAAAGAGACGTGACCAGGCGGTCTGAAAATAGAAGATCCCTTTTTTGCTGTCGGTAGCGAAGGCCCTAATTCCCGATCTCAATTTCCATGACTCTGTCTTTGAAGGTTCCATAAACAATGGAGTGTCAGACCAGAGAATGGTGTCGCCATCCGGTTCATATTTTATCAGGCAGCCGCGCATGTCGGTATAATAGCCGTTTCCGTATGAATCGGTAAAAAGCGTTCTGGCTACATATGCTTTGTTAATCATACCCTTATCAGTAATTGCCCCAGTCGCAAGATTTTTGATTATAAAACGGCTTGAAGGGTAGGAGATTGCATAAAGGAGATTATCCTTCTGGTTGATTACCATCTCTTTAATGCTCTCATATCTGACAGCATTTCCCAAATTGATAAGTTCATATGTTGAAGGGTTGTATTTCATGAAGAAGCCGCCGTTGTAGCCATGCGGATGGTCCATGTAGTATTCTTCACGGTTTTCACCGCCGTCTGTACCGAAATACATCCAGCCGTCATTGCTGTTTTCGACAATCTGCGAATGTATTTTTCCCTGCCACTGCCATTCCTGAAGATTTGCCCCTTTGTGGACGTAACTTCTGAGGGACATCTTCTCTTTTTTGCAGTCCCATTCAAACAGTCCGATTACAGACTCATGATCGCATACGCCGATTATTACTTTGTCAGTTTTTTCGGAATAACCGATGGAACCCCAGCTTGAGTGCGGTTTTACCATTTCAGGATATTCGACATGTTTTAGAAGTTTGCTGTAATCTGATTCAGCGTAGGATGAGATGTACAATAGGATAGACAGACCTAAAATGGTTCTGAAAATGTTAAATGGCAAGCATTTGTACACTGCTGTTCTCCTGGTGTTGTGTGACCCACCCCTTTCCCCTCCCTACAGGTAGGGAGGGGCCAATTCCTTGTTTTCTCCCCCTTCCCTATTTATAGGGAAGGGGGATGGGGGGATGGGTAACCTGTTTCCGCTTTATATTTTCTTTCATAACAAATAAGTTATGTAATGGTTAAGATAACTAACAGCACTGAAGCTCACAAACAGCAGCGGCCGGTGCAGATAACCAGAGGAGTTAGGTTTCTACACCGGTGCTGATGTTCTTAAATATTTATTTGACGATACTGAACTTAGTCTCGAAGTGGCGAACGCCTGTTCTGAATCTCATTATGTATGTACCGGCAGGAAGATCTCTGTTCTCGTGGTCACGTCCATTCCATGTTCGGTTGTGTGTTCCTGCACTCTCAGCACCGTGAAATAGATTGAAAACCATTTTACCTTGAACATTCCAAATTGTGATTTCAAGGTGATCCAGTTTGTCCGGCACATTGTACGAAACAGCCATGTTTCTCACGGCTGGATTTGGGTAAACAGAGCCGGATATTGAGTT
>JAEUSG010000801.1 GCA_016788315.1 Fibrobacterota bacterium
TTCCACAAAAGTGCTGCAATTTTTCAGCAACGGTTTAAGTACATTCAACTGTTCTTTGCATCGCATCTCACAAATTTCAGGATTATTTTTAATTGTCAGCTGCGGATGATGGGGGATTTTATTAAAGAGCTCACTATATAATTCTGTATATAGTAAAGAACGTTCATGTCGACTCGCTGCCATAAGCCTTGAAGCCAATCTCTTTTCCAACTCATAATGTTCTTTTATCTGATCATCTGTTCTCATTGATTATTACTCTTTTTAATAACTTCATCTATTTTGCACTTCATTCGCTCTTTTACTTTTAATATTCCATCATTATTCAAATGGTCACCATCATGATATAAAACTTTTCGACCGTCTAAAACCCATACTTTCCCCTCCTTCAGAAACAGATCTTTTACCAACACTGAAGAGCAGTTATCATATTTTGACAGCAAAACATTAAAAGTTTTATTCGTAAGATTAAGTCTATTTCTTCTCTGTTCTAAATATTGTACTGAACCATCAACAGGATACTTTCCGCGAAAGGCAAGATGCTGCATTGTATTGCTGTGTTCAAAATATAATTCCGGAGGATCCTCAATAAGAACAACTGAACATCCTAATGTATGCAACAAATCTAGCAGATCATATGTTGTTGTTTCCATACAATGACTCCAGCGCATGGATATGATAACTATAGGTTTCCACTGCTCTATACGATTAAGTATTTCAACATGAAAACTACCAAGTAATAAGCCATGGGCAGAGACCTGGTTAACAGGAGGAATTTTAAAGAACGGAGGAACACCTGAAACGGGGAAAAATGCAACAGAAATCTTAAGTTCACGACTAATATCATCAATAAGAGAGGCCCACATCAGAGCGTGCGAATCTCCAAGCACAACAATATCAGGCTTTTGACCTTCCTTACCATAATTCTTAATCAGTCCATTTTGTTGTATTCTTAATGTATTTACAGTTGTACAATCAGGGACTACAGTACCTGATAATTTATTGCGGCGAGGCAAGTAGGGTGAGACATCATATTGATCATAGCTAATTTTATCTTCGCTGAACATAGAGACATCATATGAAGATGTTCTATTCATCATGAAAACTGTCAATGCAAGTGCTACCGTAAATCCAATTGCAATCCCGACAAATGGTTTATTTCTCTTTCTGCATGGGCTTTCAATGAGATGGTACGATCCGATTGCAAGAAGTAAAACAAGCAGAATAATTACAGGAAGAGGAATATCAAAATAAACCTGATCTGCCATACTGATAACAGGCCAATGCCATAGATATAATGAATAGGATATTTTCCCTAGATAAACAAATAGCCGGTTTGACAAAAACTTTGCAACAAGACCTTTATAGTATGTTGTCGACCACAACAATAAAGCAGTACCAAATACTGGCCACATTGTGTAAAGTGTTGTTCTATTATTAGCATCAACGAGAATAAAAGAAGCGACTATTACTATAAGACCACCAAACTGAAGAGCATTGCTGATAACTGTAGGTTTGTGCA
>JAEUSG010000815.1 GCA_016788315.1 Fibrobacterota bacterium
GTACCATGTAAGCGTGCTAGCAGATCGTCTCGATTAGCTCTTTCTTTTAACCGAGGAAAGGATTCAATTCCTGCAGAAACCAGTTTGGAGTATCCGACTACATCATCTTTAAGCCAATTTTCAATATCTGCAAAATTCAGCCAGTTAAAGCACTCTTTCTGAACTATGATAAGGTCATTCTCAATCTGATTTTTTATGCCGTCAAGTATATTTGGATAAAGCAGGGCTGAGTGCTTCTTAATATATTGACGATAGCTGGAAATTATTTTCTCAATCTCATCTTTATTTTTTCCCGCCCTGTGATTACCATGTGCCAGCAACTGTACTTCATTCCATAGAATAGTTCGCTGAATATGTGCTAGACCGCTGTTATTTTCAGGTCCGCGTGTTGTAAAAAGCGGTTTCAGTATTTCAAGAAAAGAATGTATTGAATGAATTTCTCGCCCTTGCATCAGTATATTGAGTTTCTGTTCAATACTTTTAGAAAGAGTATCCCAATATTGCGGCTTGTCTATTTTATTCAAATTAGCAAGTAGCAGATTAACAGTTTTTTGAAATCTGGCAGATTTACTGTTTAGAGTAAGAGCATATTCAAGAAGCGTAAAGTATGCATCTGGTGGATTAATCCGCCAACCTGATTCTAAAAGAACATTCAAATCGAAAGCCATATAAAAATTTCGTAATCTGGTGTCGTACTGTTTAAATCGACATTCCTTCAACTCTGATGGTGTCTTCCGCATAACTCCAATTGCAATATCTGCAATTGCCATAACGAAAGATGTTGCGTTTACAACCAATCTAACATTTACATTGTTTTTGGGAACTCCAGTTATTGCATGAATCAAATGTTTAAGGCCGGTTTCGAATCTCTTCTCATACCCTTCTTTATCTGAAGAGTAGAATATTCCCATTATTGGTTCATGTCTTCGCGTAGAAACATTTACCTCAATTGTGTCAGCGCTTGTCATATCCAAATCGGAAAGACTGCCGGCGATACATGTTTCAAGATGAATTTGGTATGCCTGCTGTTCATGATAGAATAATTCTATCGGTCCGGTTGATTTTACCAGCGTTGTTGATTCTGTACATACTTTATGCACAAGTGGTATGCATTTTAAACGGTCTTCAGGTGACATTTCACAGAAGTGTAGATTCGCTGGTTGAAGTTCTTTCTCCCATACGTCAATTGCCGCCTTTTTAACCCGAATGTCGATATCGCTACGGGAAAAATTCGTAAACAACACGCCACCAACAAAATTCAAGTCATCAGGATTAAATTTTCCAGTTTCATCAAGTATGAGTGTATAGTTCATTGCCTATTATACCGATTTTGATTAAATAACAAACAAAGGCACTTCTTTTATAATAATTATGTGAATAATGCTATGCAAGAGAAATTGATTTGTGAGGATGAGGAGCCAAGATGCTTTTTAAACGTAAATAGAACGTCGATTTTGTGCGCGCGATAGCTTCGCGAATTCCTTTTTCAATGGTTTTAATCCTCTCTGACGGATGCGGGTGACTTGCTAGTAGTCTGTCTAGAAAAGTGCGGTACGCGGGTAAAGAAAGAACCTTCAATTTTTGTTCTACAGAGAGTATGGCTTCAGGTTTAAACAGTTTTTCATCCAGCGCTAAAATTTCCACTGCCCTGCTATCAGCCTCTGTTTCATGTTTTCTTGAAAGATGCATCAACAGAGGAGTTAGGGGCAGTTTAAGACAGTTCAAAACAATTTGTAGCGCCAATGGGTTTTCCAACTTTTCCTTCAACCATTTGGCTGCCTTGTTGTTGTCGATCCCGTCAAACAGTTGCATCCAAAACGACTGTTTGTATTTTTCTAAGTGTTTTAACTGGTGATGTGCAATTTCATGCGCTAGAACTGCAACAATTTCATCATCAGTCATCTTGTCCAGCAGGCCCTGAGTAACTTCAATGATTTTTATCCCGCTACCCTCTTCCAGAGCATGTGCATTAGGTTCTTTACCGCTGACATAACGTAGGATATAATTTTCATCTGGTGCGAGAGTTTTCACGTGTTTAGCTAGTCGGCGTTTACGCAGAAATGGTTTTAACGCGTCACTTATGTAGGATGGGGCAGATAAGACGATTGTGATTAATAATAAATAAAAATAGCACTTGAAGCAGAATGTTATTACGTTGATTAAAATAGTCATAATAATTATCCAGTTTAAAACATTTTTATCTGTTCATTATCCATCGCCTCAATCCGACGGCTGATCTTAATCTTTTTTTCCATTAGCTGCTTAGTTTCTTCAGTAACCACACTAACCAAGGCGTGTAGGTCAGCAGTGGTCGAAATCAAACAGCACTCTCCCGTTAATGAATTTGCAACAACAGCAGTTTTTCTCATTTCAAGCAGATTAAGAACGTTATTTATTGTTCCTTTACTCTCTCCGTCCCAAACCATAATACCGGAATCGGCATTAATAGCCATTATTCTATCTTTTTCAGTGTAATATTTGAAATCCTTCTTATTTCGATCCAATGAAACATTCTGCAACGGCCACATGCCTTTATTGTACCTCGCCTCTCCATTTGTACAATAAACAGTTACTTTGTGGCAACCTGCTGTAAAAAGGAATTCCTGAAATTTTTTATCTGCTCCATCCGCATCGCCAAGAATAAAGATATCACCTTCCGATATATGCTTTTCAAGGAGTCTAAGAATATCTGTTGGAAGTGAAGCAACTTTCTGAGAACCGCCGAGAAATATTTTTTTCATTTGTGAACTCCCGCTTTTGCCATTGCCAGTCCATAAACATCTGCAGCTCTGCCCTCATTTAAGACTTTCCGCGCACCGACTCTGAAAGTGCTGCCAGTTTGTGTAATGTCGTCTAGCAATAATACAGTTTTGTTCTTAATATACTTTTCCGAAGCAACGAGACTTAAATTCAGAACTTCTGCTCTTTTCTCATTGTCCATTTTCTTAACCTCAGAGGTTGCTGTTTTCTTATAGATTGCGTCAAATGCTACTGGTTTACCAATAAGTTTGCCTATTTGCTCTGCTAACAGATATACGGGCTGATAAAAGCGATCGCTGTTTGAAGGTGGAAAAGGAACAATCACATCTATCTGAGAATCAATGTGCCAGGCATCAACAATAAATTGAGAGGCAGCTTCGGCTATCTCTGAAACCATGGCTCGCTCTCCCTGATGCTTAAATTTTTCCAAGCAGTTTCCCATTTCAGTAAGGTCACGATCTTTCCAACCATTTTCACGAATAACTGACCGGGAGTACCAGTCCAAAGCAGCAAATCCATGTGGAAAACTGGGCGGTTCTAAAAGAAAAGGGTGTGTTTTCATTTATGAAACTTATCCTTTGCTTGAAATTTGATATAATTTCGCCTTTGCATTGTTAAGACGCAGATTATGATTAGAATTTCCAAAAGTTTCATGTGATTTTTTTTTGGAAAAACCCGAACCTTTGTTCGTCAAAAAGATCGTGGACCAAGTCAAAAGGGCGCGAGGAGGTTATAAATGAAATGTTTAATTTCCGTAATTATCTTGTCAGCTCTCTTTTTGAGCAATTGTGCTGACAGAGACTTCGGTACGGGACCATCAAAACCTGCCGATACTACCGAAACTGTTGTTAAAGACACAGCAAAAGCCTCTGATCTTTTTGTGGGAAAGACAACTACATGGATAGAGTGGGAGTACAACCTTCCTTACGATACAACTTGGTGGACATTTACAGCAGATGGAACTATGTACGCTGCATGGAAGAGAAAAATTTCTAATAGTACTGGATGGCTTCCGATAGAATACTACAAGGGTACCTGGGGCGTATCCCGAAGTCATTTAATGACTCTTACACCTCGCAGAGTGCTTCCAACTAATGGCAATGATCTAACACGATGCACTTGGGTAGAAACACAACTGTCATTCTGCTATATCAAGTGGGAACGGGGTTGTAGCTATGCTATATATGGATATCAAGCCTATGAAGACGGAAGCGTTATGAGTGTCCGGGATGGTG
>JAEUSG010000817.1 GCA_016788315.1 Fibrobacterota bacterium
GTCATTGTTGGGAGCCATAAAGACCTGCGTCTTATGCTTTAGGCGTCGGAATGGGGGAGAGTGGATTATTCTGTTTTCATCTCTAGCAAATTCTAAACGGAATGGATCTTTCTCCATTCTCTTCGCGCGTCCCAGAGAGCGATCGCTTCTCTTGGCGAATTTTGATAGAGATGATTCTGACTCTAATAGTATGTCCCTGAATTCCATATTAAGTATTAAAGTAAATCATTACACCAACGCTCTTCAATACTCATGATATTTTACACAGTTAAGAAATCCCATTTAGAGGAAGCAAGTTTAGGAAGGACAATTAAAGAGTAACAGGATGATCTTGCACAAACAAAGCCCTTGCCGCCAGGTTGAGGTTCAACTTTATTAGGTGAGCCGTTTTCCAAAATACCACCAAACATACGTGGATTGAACCGACCATCAGATTGTGCTTCAAATAGAGCGTTTAACGCTCTTTCTATTGCTAAATCTGTAGCTGATGGTATATCAAGTAATTTTTTACCTTCTAGAAGTACATTAAGAACGACTGGAATACAGGCAACAGATTCTTCAAAGCGCCCATCTTCCCATTGATCTTTAAAAACAGCATTAACGAATTTGTTAATGGATTTGAGATACTCCTTGTTTCCTGTAACTTTATATGCGCATAGAAGGCCAAGTGTTCCTAAATCATCGTTAGCTCTATGTAAACCCCATTGAGGATCTTTATCGGGTTGCTGCTTAGTATCACGTAGAACAGCTGCGTAAAAACCGGATGGCAATTGAATGTATTTTACAAAATGGTCGGCCATGCGTGTGAAATGGCTGCCGATCCATTTATTTTCGCCACTCTCTTTGGCAAGTTGATAAAGAAAATTAAGCGAACCGCCATGGAAGCTTCCCTGGACATCGTTTCTCATGTGCGGCAATGGTTTCACAGCTTTAAAGAGTGGTTCAAATTCATGACCCCAAGTTGGCCAACCTTCTTCATCAAATCCATTTTTTAAAAACCACTCACCCCATAATTTAGCCCGTTCCAAATATTCATCATCTTTTGTGTGTCTGTAAAGTTCAACAAAAGCCCATGCAACAGAAAGTGCGTCCCTTGTAAAACACCATGGTGTAAATGGAGTTACTTCACGAATTGCACCATAGTTATCACCATGAAAAGGATCCAGAATCTGTAACGACTTCATATATCGTGCCATATTTAAAGCCGCTCTTTCATACCGATCATCTCCAAATGTCCTATATGCTGTTAACAACGCCATACTTGCAAAAGCGTAGTTCCAATTCTGGGCAGGTGGTTTTTCTGTGCCGTCAGGATAAATTGTAAACGGGAAATATCCGACGGGTGGGTAATATTCACCTACGGATGCTGCCTGTATATTGCAGAGCCAATCCGCTATTTTCTTAGAAACCTCAAGTGCAGTTATCTGGCATGTTTTACTTACAAACATTGTGTATTCCTTATAAATGTTATTTCAGCAGTAATAATTTATTCGATATCCTTTTGTGATCTGATAAATTAAGTGTTCCAATATAAGAGCCTGATGCTGCCTTCTTTCCTGTAAGTCTATTGACACCATTCCAAACAAACAGTCCCCTGTATCCGCGACTGCTTTTTATAAGCGACTTCTGAAAAACAATTTCACCTTGAATATTGTAAATGGTGTATGTGGCACCGATATTTGCCGGAAGTGCGTAGCATATAGTTACTATAGGGTTAAATGGATTGGGATATTCTTTAAGAGTAGCCCTCTTAATTTCCTGTTGGCTATTTGTTTCTATCATGTTTGGATTGGGTATGGTGTCTATGCCAATGTCTGCATATTTATTTATGTCGTAACCAGATGATAAAATAACAATATAGTTGACAGGTGCATACGCAGTAATCTGCATTCCGGAATCACTGCTGACTGTTACCTTGGCTGCACAAAGCTGATTGAGTGTTGTTGAGTTTTTCTTAGCAATGGTATCCAAGCCGGCAAGGCAGTAACCGCTTCCAATGTAAACATTGTCTCCAATGCTCATAAGAACAGTATATTGACCTTTGGGTACATCGACTCTCCATTTTTCTCCGCTACTGGTTACTAGACTTCTGACAAGCCAATTGCCGGCACGATTGCATCGAACCGCCCCCCCTCTATCGGCTGGCCAGCCATAACCCCTGGCTGAAGTGTATTTAAGAGCAACGTCGTTGGTCCATCCATGTCGGACAATGAGATCTCTGCAATATGTTGTTTCAACGCCACCAAAATTGATTCGCTTTAATACAGGTGGTTTTGCAATTATGGTTATGGTTTTGGTTGAACGGCAACCGTTGTATTCACAGCCAACTTCAACGATACCGGTGTCTTTTAGAATTATTCTACCATATTCAACAACAGCTTTTGTTGAATCAATCGAAAACCATTTGACCATAGAGTCAGTAAGTGGGAGAGTGATTACGTTGGTACCATCATGATAGTAAGCTGTTGCAACATGCAATGGAAAGGTGTCTCCTTTACAGAAAACGCGATAAGGCCACTGATCTTTGGCATCACTGAACATGTTGACACGCAGTGAATCTGGCTTTGTATTATTTAAAATTACTACAAGAGTCAATGTGTCGGTAAGCGGATCTACCCCTTTCGAAGCAATAACCCTGACTTTACCTGGTGCCCTGCCGATAACAAAGCCATCAAATGTTACTTGAGCAATATTAGTATCCGGTGTGCTATATCGCACATGCAAATTTCCAGCTTCTATTAAACCACCGGAATAAGTTACTGATGCTGTAAGGGATGCTTTCATTGCGACTGCTATTGTGTCTTTATTGCATCTTATTTCAAGAGATGTCAAGAATGGCTTATTTGTAACAACATTGGAAATATTAGAAACATTATTGGCGGTATCCCATGAAACAAGAGCGAAATACCATGTTTTTTGTGGATCAAGTCCTGTAACTAAAAAGGACTCGCCTTTACCTTCGCCTTGTGGAATAATCTGATTCGAAATTCCATTCGCGCTCCAGAAATTAGCCTCCTGCTCTTTTTGGTAATTGATTCCCCTGTTAATAAGTGCAGAGTCCGTGTATGGCAGATTTCTAAGGTCCGGCCACCCTCGATGCGTTTCATAGCTCCAGTGGGCAACTTCACTTACAATTGGAGCCTCAGCAACTTTTATTCGATAACTCGACGCATTGCCTCCAGGTGAAGTCCATGAGAGTTGAATGGTTGAACCTTGCTGAACTGCTTTAAGATCTTGAACTGCTGGTGGCGGGGTACAGTCAAGTGAATCATGTTTTCTTTTTGCTTCGAATGTGTTAAGATTTTTAAGAAAAAATGTTCCGTAATTGTTAAATGTAACAAATTGCAATGCAGAACCGGTTGTTTTGTAGTTCCCAAGAACACCTTCCTGCTGCATTTGTTTGTATCCTTCTGAGGATATCTCCCATAGACTTGACATACCTGAGATTAAATAACCAAAATTGCATCCTGTCCATCCTTCAATAGCGGCACTATTCCAATAAGCTGAGGTTGCTGCAGATGGAATATCTGCATAACTTTTTCCTTCGCTAAGATAGTCAGCCCATGGAGCGTAAACTGCACCAGAGGGCTTGCCATCTGCCTTTCTGCCGGTGCGCCAATCGAAACTTTTTGCAACATTTATTGTGGCGTCACGAATCTCTTCATCGTGAGTGAGTTGCCAGTAATAATAGAGATCCTGCAACGAAATACCTGTTTGCATATCTGCATTTGCAAATGTCTTCGGCGCTGGAATATCCGGGTGGATGGAGTTCCAGTAGTTCCAGATAGAAACGGCTTTGTTATACCCATTGTCAATTAGCCCATCATAGCCAATTGGATTTTGTCTGACATAGTTTCTCATACCATAAACAGTAAGTTTCATTCTATTTAAATACCGTTCGTCACCTGTTGCTTCATACGCTTCTCCTGCAACTATACCAGGTCGGGTTGTATATCGGTTCCCGTTCATTATGATACTATCTGCAATTGGCTGTTGTTTATATCTTAATACATCGTGAGTTGTAAGTCCGATTGCAAACATTCCAAAACTTTTGACAGCATCAAGGGTTGCAGGATCTCCAGTTAGTAGATAATATTCCAGAAGCTGCTTGTTTGGAAGATGCCCATTCTCAGGTGGGTCACGTCGATTCCACTTAAATCCCGGAAATGCCGTTACTGGTGGGGTGCTGACTTCAGGCCAAAGTGCTGTCCAGGTATTGTACGATACACCATTAAAATTTACCATTCTTGTCAATTGCTCAAATCTATCGCTTGCAGTGTGAACCGCACATGCATCAAAATAAAAGACCATTCCTTCTGCTGCTTCAAACTCTGATGGCATTCCACTCATTAAATAACCATAAAAGCAACTTGTGAATGAATAATGATCTCCTGGCCCTGAGTAGCGGGTTTCAAAATTCTCAAAATTAATCCAATCATTAGGCTGCGGTGATTCAGTCTGGTTGCATGTAGCTCTTTTGTTGTATCTCGTCCATTGAGACACAGGTTTTCTGTTCCATGTAGCATCATTTGGATCATAACCAAATCCCCGTTCCCATGTTTTTGTGTCACGATACCATGAAGCGGCTGCAAGCATACGAAGGGGTGCGTCAGTTTGTTTATATTGATCGGAAAGATTTCCT
>JAEUSG010000825.1 GCA_016788315.1 Fibrobacterota bacterium
CTCCATCTTTACAATTTCGCCATTCAGTTTTTTGAATTCAAGGATGTCTCCCCGGTTCATTTCAACCGGAGTAAGTGTTGATTTGGCACTTCGTCTTATTAACGGCATATTGACTCCAGAGAATCTTTGATTACCGCTGCTGTAAAATGGCTATTCCAGATTCTGTTTATGGTTCTTGTCACTGCTTCAGCACCGGAGAGCTGTTCTACAGGTATGGCACCGATATTAAACAGATTAACACGAGGATCGCATAGCTCTTTAAGCCGAGGAACAACATATGAGATATCACGACCTGCTTTCTGTGCTCTGAAAACTGCTACCATATGACTGTCTAATGCAGCATGGTTATAAATCTCATTTACAGGAATATTCCTATTGCCGATAAGAGAAAGATGCATATATGTGGTGGCATACAAATAAGCTGAAGAGGATATCGGTTCATCAAGGATTGGACCATGCGTAACTCCGTCAGTTGCAGGTGCTGTAAGACGGGGCCAGTATAAAGCCTCCACACCGCAGCTGGCAACAACCCCTTTTGCCTGTGAAACCGGAACAAGATTGTCCAGTTCATCATGCATTATAAGAGTAGCTGGAGGGAGCTTTGAACAAAGATCTGCTGACCTAAGACCTGTGAAGTTATTACCTTTGGTGGCAGAGAGTATTCTCCGTAAGTATGGCTCCATAAATGTCAATGCACTGCCGGTCCTGGATGTAATATGTTCATAAAAGTTCTGGAAATCAACAGGAGGAGCAATAGCAACCAGCGCTTTAGGTAAAGCACGTTTATCTGCATTAACTGCCGCATAAACAGCTTCAAAACCTCCCCAGGAAACTCCGTAAACAGCTACTCTACTTTTATCAACGTCTTCTCTTTCGGCAAGATACCACATACCGGCTTTCATATCTGCAATGTCATCTAAAACATCGCCCCCTGCATAGAATCTGCCATAGATCAGCAGCACAGAGAAATTATTGACCAGATGAATATTTATAAGGTCAATTACTTTATTAAGATCTGTTTTGTCATATACAATAGTTCCGGAGTCTCCATATAATACACCATCAACATCCTTGTAAAGCCCGTCCGGAGAAGTTGTATACCCTGCCCAGCGCAGATCAAGCGAGTCTCCTGTCCAGTCTATTCCTGCATATGGCATAGTAACAACAACAACAGCTGCAGAGTCATTACCGGAAACTTTGACAAACTGAGCATATGTCTTTACCGAATCAGGCCTTAATATCCTTATCCGCTCTTCAATGTATGTTTTCCCATCCTTCGCTATGGTTGACGTTGAAATCACAGAATATGTGTGCGGGATTGTAACAACTGTATCAGCCCCCATATCTGTTGGCTTATCATTTGAGCAGGAAAAATAGAGTGTATATAGAGCTAGGAATAGCGCCAGCCGTTTCATAAAAACCATTATATCCTCTTATTTATTACTGGAGAAGAGTTAAGATAATACAAATATAATGATTTATTATGCAAAGCCTTTGTTTATTATATTGAACAATAGACTTATATGATAGACTCAAATATAATGACCATATATAACATTATAAGGACCATTTAAATCATGACAAATCACAAAGCAAAATTCAATGTACTGGTTGCTGGCGGTGGGCTTTCCGGTGTTTGTGCCGCAATAGCAGCAGCTAGAGAACTCAAGCGTCAGAATCTTCATCAGGCTAAAGTTGCTTTTGTGCACGACAGGGCAATGCCGGGGGGCTGCAGCAGCAGCGAGGTTCGCGTTCCGCCAATCGGAGCAGGGCGAAATATATGGGGTACAGAAACCGGAATAATATATGACCTCCTTCTGGAAGAACGGAGGAGAAACCATATCCACTGGAGCACAGGAACTGTAAACAGCATTTGGGATCTGGTTCTTTTTGAAGCATTAAAAGCTGAGTCAAACATAGTTCTCTTTCTCAATACCAGCATCCGTAAAAGCATAACATCAAAGAACCCATCAGATAACCGAACTGTAATAACAGCTGTTGAAGCGTGTCAACTTGGTACTGAGAAGGAGTGGACTCTTGAAGCTGACCTCTTTATTGACTGCACAGGAGATGGAACAGTTGCAGCTTCTGCCGGCGCTTCATTCCGTATGGGACGAGAAGCCCGCAGCGAATTTAACGAAAGTCTTGCCCCCGAAGTTGCCGATGATGCGGTTATGGGCTCCTCTCTTCTCTTCCAGGCAAAAGACATAGGACACCCTGTTCCATTTACAGCACCTGAATGGGCAGAGAAATATCCAACTGAAGAAAGCCTTGCAGCACGCCCGCACTCAACCTTTACACATGGATATTACTGGATTGAAGTTGGAATGCCCTATAATCCGCTCATCCAGAATGAAGAGCAGCGCGATGAAATAATGCGTCATGTACTGGGAGTCTGGGATCACCTTAAAAACCACTGCCCCTACTTCAGTAAAAAGGCTGAAAACTGGGCACTTGACTGGATAGGTTTTACAACAGGCAAACGTGAAAGCAGAAGAATCATCGGCGAATATATGCTCAATGAGAACGATCTCCGCGCCCGCAGACTTTTCGAAGATCGCGTGGCTTTCGGCGGCCACTTTCTTGACCTTCACACAATCGGCGGACTCTTAGCAAAAGGTAAACCTGGCAACCCTGTTGACGATGATCCTGACCTTTGGGATAGAAGCAGAATGCGCCCCTATCCTATTCCATTGCGCTCCCTTGTCTGCCGCGATGTCTCAAACCTCTTTATGGCAGGACGCAACCTCTCTGCAACCCATGTTGCCTTTGGCTCTGCTCGCGTAATGCTTACCTGCGCCCTTATGGGAGAAGCTGTCGGTACAGCAGCAGCAATTGCTATCAGTGAAAACAAAAGTCCGCGTGATATTGCTCTTAATGATTTTGCAAAAGTACAGCAGTCCCTTATCAGACAGGGCTGCTTCCTGCACGAACTTCCCAACAGCGATCCAAATGATCTTGCGCGCAATGCTGTAGTAACTGCAAGCTCAGAGGCTGAACTTGACATTACTCCGAATAACAGTGAATATCGTTTTCCAATGGAATTACCTCTTGGAACACTTATTCCAATTTCTTCAGATAGGCTTGATGCTGTTGAACTTTTTATCGAATCCGAAGCTTCAGAACCCTTCACAATCCCTGTCAGAGTCAGACTATTCAAAGATGTCTGGGATTTTAAATCCGAAACTGTTTTAACTGAAACAAGTGTCACCATACCGTCCGGTAACAGAGCGCCGGTAAAAGTCGACCTGAATCTCAAAGTCAAACCAAAGTCACTAATCTTTATTGAAACATGTAAACCTGCAGCAAAGCTGTTCTGGCGGTTCAGAACAGACCATCCATCAGCAACGCTATCGGCGAGACAGAGCCTCACTACCGGATTCTGGAATTACATAAGACATGACGGTGTTAAGGGCTTCCGCCTTCTGTGCGCAAAAGTTTTCCCCGCTTCACACCCATTTAAGGCTAATGAGATCATCAGTGGAATTACACGTCCTGAAAAATGGACCAATGAGTGGGTCTCCGATCCTAACCAAAAACTTCCTCAGTCACTGGAACTAAGATGGAACAGCAGTCAAACAATGTCTACAGTTGAAATCACATTTGACACAGACTTAACCTTAACAAATGAATCAATTCCCCCATTTACAGTGCCCTCAAAATGTGTTAAGGACTATTCCGTGCAGATATCGCAAAATGGCAACTGGATAACCGTTGCAGACATTAAGTCAAACGGAGCGCGCAGAAGGGTTCACTCTTTTAACTCTGTAAATACTGATGCAATAAGAATAACTGTTACATCAACACATGGTGACCATTCTGCGCGCATTTATGAAGTAAGGGCGTACAAATAATTACTTTGCCAATATTATTCTCTGCGTGAATGTCTTGTTACCAACTGTAACACGCACTAGATACATACCGGCCGAATGGGCTCCACCATTCCATTTGTACACATTACTACCCTGTACCATTCTTCCATCATGAATCTTCTCTATCAATCGCCCCTGCGCATCAAATACAGCTACACTGCCCTTTGCACTGCTTACAGCTTTGAATTTAATCTCAGTTACAGGATTAAAAGGATTCGGTGAAACAGACAAAACAAATTTATCGCCATTAACTTTTTCTGCCTTCACATTGTGGGCTGTTAATCCAGGGATATTATCCAGTTCATAATTCATCTGAACACGAACAAGTCTGTTGTTGACCATGTCATTTACATATATATAATCATTGGATGCAGCTACAGCTAATGGGAAGGCAAGAGGAATATCAACTTCAGGAACGGGGCTATTTGCACCCCATGAATCATTGTTTCCATAGTGGCCGAATTCATTAATCAAACCACCTGCATTATCAATTATCCTGACTCTATTATGATATGCGTCAGGTAAAAACAGTCGTCCATATGGATCAACCTCGAAGCGTGGCGAACGGCACACACAGCTGCCAACCCTTACAAAAGGGGATATCGGTAAAGAATATGTTGATACATTAGCTGACGAGAACTGTTTTGCTGCATTAAGGGTACATGGCGCTGGTGTACCAGCTGGAATTTTTATAACAGCACCTGTCTGATAATTCACATCAGCCTTAAATACCGAAGGAAACACATAGTTCGGAGGAGGTAAATGCGCTATCGCAACATAGAGATTTCCTGCCAGATCATACCTTGGTGAGCAGCCAAAAGATCCATCTGTCATTCCAGTCAATACTCTGTTTGTATATGATGCTGTATCTCCGCTTGGACCTGCACTATCTCCAAAAACTCCGACAAAAAAGTCATTCCAACTGCCCATATATGCAACTGCAACCCTGTTATCTGGCGCGACACCAAGCCCCTTGTCCCCATATCCTTCGCCCATCCTTCCATATATATAGGGTGTAAGAACATTCTTACCGCTGTTTGCAAATGGCACTGGAACATGCTTATTGTCAAGCGTATACCTTGTTACAGGTCCGCTGTAAGCATTATTCTCACGCAGATATAGCTGTCCGCGCGGGCTGATTGACATATCGCCTGCATATAACCGCTGTCTTAGCGAAGTAGAACATGGACGAGGTACCGGATTATTCCAATCTGTGATTTTTGAAAGGCCAGCCCAACCATCATTAATGTAAACAGTCTCTGTTTTCCTGTCAACCGCAAGCCTGTCATAGCCAGGCACCGTCTTTTGAGCTCTCGATCCAAAATTGAACGAGATTCTTAAATTTGCCCCTTCATCCAGAACAGTCCACACATTGTTTCCACCCGCACACCAAATAGCTGGAGTTGTCGCTGACTGCACAAGCGACATATAGATACGGCTTCTTCTCGATGCCCCGAACGCTTCACCAACATTTGTCATAAAGTTTTGTAAAGAATCAACTAATGTGTATCCCGGTTTCCATCCTGAAAACTTATAAAGCGAGACCTGTGCTTTTGGATAACCGCTATTGTCAAGATACTTGGTTAAAACATATACCTCACCTGTTTTGTTATTAACTGCTACAAGTTCAGGAAAGTTAACGGATATCGCGCCTAAGAAGACGGCATTGGTATCATAAACTGCTACACGTTTACGCAATCTGTCACACACGAACACGTGGCCTTCCGTATCAGTCGTAACTCCTCTTAAAGTGGTAGCCATATTACCATACAGATTACCAAGCGCCAACTGTCTTGAAGAAGCATCCATCGGCACAGAGTCAACTGTCAGCCATGCTGTTGCTACGCGTGTTGCAGGATTGACTCTGAATATCTTTCCATCCATCCAAAATGACGAAGCAAGTGGAATTGCCTTATTGGCTGCTGTTCCTTCGTATATTCCACTTAGATAATAGTAATCCTTACCTGAAACAGTTGCCAATATTGCGTCTCCGCAGATATTTGAAGCCGATGTTGGCAATGCTGGTGTTGCTACAATTGATTTCTGTCCTATCATTTCTCCTTTAATTGACACTTCTTGTTGTGTCAATGCAGTTGTCGGCCAGCCGGATGGATGACAATATAATATTGCATTGTTATTTACAATTCTCTCCGATAGCCAGTTTTTATAACCGCCCACTAGGGTTGATGTTATTTCAAGACCGGAGCTACCCATTGTTTTAGGACTGTACCAATTTCCTGATTCCCATTCATTTATTCCATACCCTATCACACTTGCTTTAGGCAGATTACCTGGAAAGGGATAAACCGTATTTAGGTAGTTTCCAACTGCATCATATTTTCTGAGCGTAGTTGTACCCAATGTACCAGTGGTACTGAACACATAGGCATTACCTGCCTCATCTGTTGCAATACCATTTACCTGCTGACCAATTTGATAAGGATCGTGCGCCGTTGTCTTATTCAAGGCAATTGACATTCCGGCTCTAACTCTCACAGAAAGAGATTCAGGATTGACAACCTGTGTTCCGAGATCATCTTTACCATCCCATGTAAGCTGCTGATCAAGCGTTCCTGAAACAAGTGGAGCTGGCGCCGCTGCACCAATTCGACCCGCCGCAAGATGGCGAACCACTGTTGAATCCTTAACCTTAACTACTGACACCTCCACATCTGAAGAGGCAGATAGCTGAAAGGTAATCGTCCAGTTGTTTGAATTAGCAACCTTAGTCATCTGCGGATTTTTAATGAATGTCAGCCCACCGAATGCAACTGCCGCCAAAAGTAAGCTCAGTGTAATAGACCTCATACTACCTCCTCTTATTGTTATAGAATAATATGGAAGCAATTATGATGCCTTATATATGTGCTGAAATTTGTAAAATTATCGCTATTGAGCTATTATGAACCAGCTCATACCGGCTCTGGGCCGTTTGGCTTTGATTTAAGACGAAGCGCCGGAATAGCGTTTAAGTCCCGCTTTCCAGAAAAGACGGGCAAAGACAAAAAATAATAGACTAACCGCAAAGGCTGCGACAATCTCGGTTACACTCAATCTACCGAGCAGCGCCTTTGCCGGCACAGTAACCACAAATATTATTGGAAATACAAATGTCATCAACCGCTGAAATGGAATTGGATAAATATCGGTCGGCCATCGAGCAGATTGAAATATTGCAAAATGAATACTGAGAATGTTGTTTACCTTTGTAAACCAGAAAGCTGTTGTAGTTATTATAAAGAGAAAACTATACAGAAGTATAATCCCGCTTGCAAATGTCAGAACAAACAAAACAACAGATTCAGTTGTAAGCACCGCTCGGAGATGATAAAAAGCATAACCCAAAGTTGCAAGTCCTATTGAAACATCTGCACAACGTGCAATATTAACCTGCCGGAAACTGGTCAACAACTGCGCATCCGCCGGCTTCAACAGCATAAAATCGAGCTCACCCTTGTGTATTTCATCAAGCAGCTTCCACAAACTCGGCAGTGTAACCAGATTAATGAGCCCATGCGATGTCTGAAACATTCCAACGAGTGCAACAAGCTCCATGCTGCCCCACCCATTAATACTTTGAGTCTGTGAAAAGACAATTCCAAGCCAACCCAAACTGGTTGCAGCCATTATCAGCGAAGTATACAGCTGAAGATAAAAGTTCATCCTGTATGCCGCTTCATTCATCAGATTTACTTTTAAATAAGTAAGTATGAGCGAAAATGCTCTCATATTCCCACCGCCGTAAACTTACGGACACCACGCTTCCATAAAAACGCAAAAAGTCCAGCAAATAGACCAATCCATAAAAGCTGAATGAGAAAGCCCCATGCCAGTTCTCCCGCCTGCACACGATTTAGAAGAAGATCCGTTGGAAACTGCAGCATCGATCTAAACGGCAGAAAACTGGTTACAGTATTTAACCACGCAGGTAAAACCCCTGATGGAGCAGCCTGACCGGATGCAAAAAAGAAAAGAAGGTAATAAGCCTGATTAAAACCATGTGCACGAATCGCCCAAAAGGCACATGTTCCGATACATCCCTCAATCAACAATCGAATTGCTGAAGCAAAAACAATCGCAGGTAAACATAAGAGAACAGAAAGAGGCGACATAGTCCACGTAGCATCAAAAGCGAATGAAAAGAAAAGCATCGGCGGAACCATAAACAGCATATCAAGCGTTCTTGAACCAAGGCTAGTTGCAATTTCAGTATGCAGGAAATGGACAGGCTTCAAAAGAATATTGGCCATCCTTCCACTCTGAATTGGCTCCATTATCCGATATGGAAAGGGCGAACTGGTTGCAACGTTGATAAAAGAGATAATGATGTAATAGGCCGCAAAATCGCCACTGCTCAAACCGCCTATACTTCCTCCGCGTGACACTAAAACAGCGTGCCAAACAGAAAAGTAGATGAGAGGCTGAAGCATGTTGCCCAACAGCCAGAGCAGAATAGAAAAGCGATACTGCAAACTCTCCAGAAGTGAAATCCGGAAGTATGCCCAATAGAGATTAATCAAACAATTCCCTTCACAAACACCCGGTGAATTACATCTTCAAGCGGCGGCTCCTCAACAGTCAGATCGGCAACTTCACAATCTGCTAATATTGCCGCAACTGTCCTACCCACATCCTCACGTGCAGCAGTTAACTTTACCGCTCCATTATCTTCCTGAACTGCCTCCCCATACTTCGAAAGATCGGGGCATGCACCGGCAAACCGGAAAGTCAAAGTGCGCTTAGTCGAAAAACGGTTCGTAAGATCTGCCAATGCACCGTCAAATAGCAGCTTCCCCTGATGTATAAGCAGTATTCGTTTACAAAGAGCCTCCACATCGGACATATAATGGCTCGTAAGGATTACAGAAGCATTATACCGTACATTATACTCACGGATAAACTCCCTGATACGGCGCTGCATTGTTACGTCAAGCCCAATTGTCGGTTCATCCAGAAACAACACTGTTGGCAAATGAAGCAGCGCGGCTGCAATCTCACACTTCATCCGCTCGCCTAAAGAAAGATTGCGGGCAGCCTTCTTTAACAAGGGCGATAAATCGAGCAGCTCAACAAGTTCATTAAATGTTCTCTTATAATTCTCCTGCGGTATTCTGTAAACTGCACGATTAAGTTCAAATGTATCTGCAACCGGAATATCCCAAACAAGCTGGTTTCTCTGCCCCATAACCAGTGTAATCTTTTTTAATAACTCCGGCTCCCTTTTCTGCGGCACATGCCCCAACACCTGCACACTTCCGCTTGTAGGATGTATCAAACCGGATAGCATTTTAAGAGTTGTTGTCTTACCCGCTCCGTTAGGCCCTATAAAACCGACAATCTCGCCCGGCTCAATAGTAAAAGAGACATCTGACACAGCCGGAACCTCTGAGACCTTTCGATGAATCAAACTTTTAACAGCTGCAGCTAGCCCCGATTCACGAACAGGAACCTGAAAAGTCTTATTCAGACCGGAAACTTCAATTATCGGATTATTTGATGGCACGAGTTGGAACCTTGATGATGTACGTTGTTTTGTTAACTGACAATACAGTAAAATAATCAGTCTTTACACTTAAAACCAATTATATTTAACATATGCGTAAACTAATCTATACCCAGACAATAATTCTTCTCTCTTTCTCCCTAACGATGGCATGCAACATTGATAAAGCTGCTCAGTTTTACCAAAAGGGGGTATCAAACTGGAACTCTGGTGAAATTTGGGCTTCACTCAATGAGGTCGACAAATGCACCGATGCTGAAGCGTACAAACTCAAAGCACTCTCCTTCTGGCGTCTCACTGTTCTCTCTTTCGTGGATGAAAGCAAAAAAGATGTCAAAGCCAATGCATTGCGAACCATTGAGAACGCTGAAGCACTTGAGAAAATTAAGGGTTCTTCTGAACTCAGTCTTGCATTAAAGGGAATGTCTTTTCAGATCCTCTCTTCGCTCGGTGTTCCCTCTGCAATCAAAAATGGTCCTAAGGCTGCTGAAGTACAGGCGCAACTTGAAAAAAACTATTCTGGTAAATTTTGGACGCGATTGGTAAAAGGAATCAACCAACTGCAAGCCCCCGGTTTTGCTGGTGGAAATGTTGATAGCGCTCTTGTAACACTTCAGAAACTAAATAGTGATTTTCCAGATTCATCTACTGTAACAACATACCTTTCTCTTGCTTATAGTAAAACGAAGCAGAAAGAGAAGGCTGTTCAGACAATTGATGTGCTTATTAAGAAAGAGCCGCTAAACAAGTGGGCGGTTATGGTTAAGAGGACGTTTTAGCTCTAGCAAAAACAGATGGAGACATGATGGTTTTCAAAAACATTCTATTTATCATATTATTGTTATTATCAAGCAATGTAATGGGACTAAGAAAGGATTGGAAACAACACCTCGAAAAATGCAATTCACAAGAATATTTCAGTGACAGCATTATTGACATTGACAATAAAGATTTCCAGAACACGTTTAAAATAGTCGAATACTTTGGTAACGCACACAAAAAGAACCATGAAACCTTTATTAATTCAGATTGGCCATTATTTTTAAAATTGTCAAATTATATGGATGGAGGCCCTAGCCTTTCCTATGATAACATTGCGTTTGACATTGTCGTTGAAAACAATAAGTTTCTTCTCGATCTTTTGTATAAAAACGACAAAAATGCGCTTAAAGTGTTTGAATCTGCTATGCGCTCTGACATGGGTATAGGTGGTTTATGTCAACGCCATAAACTTAAAGATCAACTAGATTGCCGTCGTTTTTTATATAACAAATATCCAGTATATTATGGCAAGGATAGCGCAATTATCATTACTGATAAAATCATACAGCTAAATCTTTCAAACATGGTTTTGAGTCATTTCTTGTCTAGTTGTGAAGGAGATCGAAAATATTACCGTACCAAGATGCTAATGCTGGACTCTTTAATGAACACAAAATAAAGAAGTAATGAGGACATAATGGAACTAAAAAAAGCAAAGACTCAAAAGACAATATTTGTTATTATGCCATTTATATCTTCGCCTACTAGATCCCAGTCCCAGTTGACTAGCTATTTTGAAAACAATATAAAAACGCCAATTGAAGAGGCATCTCTCTCGCATGAGTATAAAGTTTGGAGATCTGGAGAAACTTTTAATATAACAGATGAAATTATTCGAGATTTGTTCCGATCAGACTTGGTCATTGCTGACCTATCAGGTACGCATCCAAACCCAAATGTAATGTATGAACTAGGTGTTAGATTATCATTGTCAGATAAACCTGTAATTCTTATTCGCGAGAAACATCCAGACAACAAAAAAGTCTTTGATGTTGATAGCTATTATATCCATCAGTACGATCCATTAGCATATACAGAGCTTGAAAAACATCTTATTAATAAGCTTAAGAGATTTGAATCAGGTGAGGAATTGTTTGAATCACCCGTAAGAAAAGTATTAAAAAAAGAGATTACACTTTCTCCGACTGTATTGAATGACATCTCTATACTTGAACAAAAAAATATTATGGCTCAAGGTGGGAGATTGATAGAGAAAAATATTTCAATTGCATTCGGCCCTTTGGGATTTGGCATACCAATTAAAAATGAAAACAATGAGAATGTACTGGCAAAACAAGGTTCAGAAATATGTGCTACAACTTGGTCCTCTAATCCATTAGAGAACAAATCTATTGATTTACTTTTGCAAGTTAGCAACAATATGCTTGAAAGAGTAGGTGACGGGACAAAAGTTGGTGTCTTATTAACAAATAGCGTTATACAATCTGCTAATGAAGCTCTAAAACAAGGACATCTTGCAAAGAACATCATTTCGGGCATTTCTAAAGCCATAGAAAAAGTAATTAGTTTTATTAATTCCTCAAGTAGATTATTAAATAGTAAAACTGAGGTTGCACAAGTAGCTGGGACGGCTTCTAAAAACATTGAACATGGTAAACTCATCGCAGATTGTCTTGAAAAGGCCGGTAGGGACGGAATAGTTGTGTTTGAGAAAGCTCAAACTAATAACCTAACTGTAGAGATAACAAATGGAATTAAACTTAATTATGGGTATATTTCCAAAAATTTTCTTATTGGAACAGATGCTGTTTGGCGGAGAGCTAATTCATATGTATTGATCTATCCAGCTCCCATTTCTGACATGACTACAATATTTGGTGTATTAGAGAAGATAGCTCGTGAAAAAAAACCTCTACTAATTATTGCAGAAGACATTAATCAGACCGCATATGATACTCTTTCTATTAATGTCAAAAATAAAGTAATCGATTGCATGGTAATTAAAATACCAAACATCAGAAGAATGGCTACGGAAACGCTTGAAGATATTTGTGCTATAACTGGTGCTAAAATCATTTCATCAGACAAAGGCTTAACGTTATCTAATTTGCAACTATCAGATTTGGGCATCGCTACCAATGTTGAAGTCAGTAAAAACAGTTGCATTGTGAAAGATGGTCGTGGTACGGAGAATGATATTACAGGGCATGTTAAGATGCTCAGAGAACAGCTTGCACTTACAAATAAATCACATGAAAAATCATTGATTCAAGAAAGATTGGCGATGATTACTGGTAGTACAATAATTGTCAGAGTTGGAGGTGTTACACCACATGACATCTCTGAAAAGATGTATAATTTAAAGAGCGCATTGAATTCGGCATATATTGCTATCGAAAGTGGCGTTGTTGTTGGGGGTTGCATTACGCTTTATAATGCAATAGAAGAAGTAAGAAAAATTGAAGCAAGTAATGAAGGAGAGAAAAGCGGTATTAATGCAGTTGCAAATGCGTTAGGTAGTCCAGTGAAATGTTTACTAAATAATTCAAATTTATCCTTATCTGATGCAATGGAAATGCTAGCCAAGCGTGGAAATAAAAATGAAGGAATAAATGTTCATACTGGAAAATTGGAAAACCTAGAAACATTGGGTATATTTGAGCCTTCCTTTTTACTTGAGTCTGCATTAAACATTACATTGTCTTATTCAAAAATGTTTCTGGAAAGTTCTTCTTGGATTGATAATAAAAACAGAGAAATTGAGAATATTGACATGCAAGAAGATATTCTATAATTTGTCAAAGTAGTGTGGCGGTGTTGTAAACTGTAAACACAGGTGCCTGCTTACACAATACAAATGAGAAATCAAATGTGAGCCATAAAACAATTGAGGAATAATGTCAAACTACAAACTACGCGAATGCATACCAGAAAAAAACCCAAATGACATGGAACAATTACTATCAGCGTATCTCACCATTTGGAATGCACCAGAAAACATCAAATTCCTTAGCCTGACAGGAAAGCCATTTACAGAACCACAAGTAAGAGAATGGTTTTCAAAACACCTTTCCAGCGTTGTTAAATACCTTATCGCCGAAGAAGCTTCGACAGACAAAATATTCGGTATTTTAGTAATGAGCTTGAGCAATTTAAACGGAGTTAACATCGGCGGTGTTGGTGTATTGCCGGAATACAAAGGTAAAGGTATTGGTAAGAAATTGATCCAGGAAAGTATAGCAGTAGCCCAGAAGGAAGGCTTCAAAGCGATTGGCACTCAAGTCTATGCGAACAACTTCAGAATGCTAAAACTTTTACTCAGCCTCGAATTCATGCCTGTGCGAATGGAACACAACATGGGATTTGACGGAACAGATTTTGTTCATTTTAAGAAATATTTACAGTAAAACACACGCATAATAAGCTATTCTATTGGCATTATGTAAGCATCAAAATTCAACAGAAATAATCGAAACGACAAACGCGATAAACAAGGAAAACAAATGGCTGAAATCACAATCAAAGACATATCTCCTGCAGATGAATATTACGTAGGCTGCTGTACCCATATAAATGAATCCGAGGAAATGGACAGGTCATCAAAACGTAGAATAAATTGGTTTCATACCATGTACGATAAAGGTCTGAAAATTAAAGTAGCTATACTGGATAACAAACAAGTTGGCTTTGCATATTCAATGCCTATTGAAACTTGCCCTTGCATGTTTATTGGTGAAAAATTATTAGCCATACCATGTTTATTTGTAGAATTCAAATTCCAGAAACTAGGCATAGGTAAAATGCTGTTGAATTCAATAATCGAAGAAGCCGACAGAAATAAATACGATGGAATTGTGACAGATGGCTTTTACGTTGATTGGTGGTACATGCCGGCTCCGTTCTTCCTTAAGCATGGTTTTGAAATCGTTCAACAACATGAATCTAGAGCAACACTAATATTGAAATTCAGAGATTCAGTAAAGATTCCTGAATTAGCAGGTGATAGTTTTGTCAAATACACTTTTAAACCAATAGAGGATAAAGTGGTCGTAGATTTATTCTGGAACCCTTTTTGTTTTACGAGCGATTTAGAGGCTGAAAGAGTAAGAGAAGTCGTAGCAGAATATGGCGGCAAAGTTATCCTTAATGATTATAATGCTGCAGAAAACAACAACATGAGAACATTTAAAAGTTTCAGAGCAATTTATATTAATGGCGTTCCAATTAAAGTTGGAGAGGAAACATCTAAAAAGACTGTCAGAAACCGCATAAATGAGGAACTGCTAAAGTTGACATAAGCATAAATAAGAAACTTGAACTTAAGGTAAACTTAAAAAATGAAGATTGTAATGTTTGACATTGATGGCACTCTGATTGAAAGCACCGACTTTGACACAACTCTATACATTCAATCCGTTCGTGATGTTCTTGGCGATGTCTTCATAAAAGAGGGTTGGGAGCAATACAAAAACGTTACTGACACTGGTATTTTATTGGAAATTGCTAGTGACAATGGTATAAAATATGATGATATTTGGCTCAAGAAAGTCCAAGCAAAGTTTTATGACTATATAGCATCTCATATAAAGACTAACGGATGCAAACCCATTAAGGGAGCCGTTCAACTAATTGAATCTCTTTCGAAGGATGCGAACTACAAGGTCGGCTTTGCAACAGGCGGTTGGAGGAACACTGCTGAACTAAAACTAAGAACAGCCGGTTTTGATATTTCGAAAATTCCTATAGTAACATCCAGCGAACATTTCAGCAGAACCACAATCATGCAGATGTGTAAGAATGCCATTCCTGGAGAGTTTGAAGAGGTAATATATTTCGGTGACGGCATATGGGATATGAAAGCATCTAAAGAATTGAGCTGGAAATTTGTTGGTATAGGCTCTAAATTTCAAAGTCAAAATGTTCCGTGGATACTTGATTATACTGATACTAAGATCACAAATAAGGAGCTATTATGATTGACTGCTGCGGTTTCAACGGTTATACTTTTCCAATCTTTAAGACTGCCCAAACCTACCTATGAAACCTGAATTCGAAACCGACTACAATAAAAGAATATACCAAGTATATAATGCCGCTCGAAGTCTGCCTGAAGACACAAAACGTCTTTGGATGGATGAAATATCTAAATACATATCAAACAACTCCAATTTAACTTTTCTAGATTTGGGTTCTGGAACCGGTCGTTTTTCTTCTTTAATTGCAGATCATTTTACCTGTAACGTAATTGGTATAGAACCATCCGAAAAGATGCTAGAAACCGCTCATAGCTCAAACCGCAATCCTAATGTAAAATTTACTAAAGGTGATGCATATAACATTCCAGAGGCAGATTCATTCTTCTCATTTGCGTGGCTTTCTATGGTGATTCATCATATAGCTGACAAAGATAGATGCGCAAAAGAGTTGTCACGAGTACTTAGAAAAGATGGCTTAATTTTTA
>JAEUSG010000826.1 GCA_016788315.1 Fibrobacterota bacterium
GCATTCAGCGGTTTTTCGCTGAAGAAACAGCCGCCTCCAGAGAAATTTCAAATGCGCAGAAGGCATATTCCAACATCCAGGCCACCCTATATAAAGCTGTAGCATTCGGGTTTGCCGGTCTGGATGCAGAGCGTGCAGCAAATGAGATTAACAGGAAACTTGAAAAAAGAGCGGAACTTGACAGTTTTATTACAACTGCACCAAACCGGCCGATGTTTGCTGATGCTAAAAGCAACTTTGAGACAATTAAAAATCAGTCCGAAGGCTACTTTAAGTGGGTGGAGCAGGTTGCCGAAAATCTGGACGACCCGTCACTTGCTGCGGCAAACATGGTAACAACAGAAGCCCGATTCGATTCCCTATCCGCCGCCTTTAATGAGATTCTTTTATTACAGGAAAAACGGGTTTCTCAAACAACAACTGAACTCAGCGAAAAGCTATCCTCCCTTCTTAAACTTCAAATAGTAATGACACTTCTAATTGCTGTCATTACTATTGGCGTCTCTTTCCTGAACTTACGTTTATTCACCTCATTCGTCTTCCGGCTTCGTGAAGGTGTAAAACGGATGGCGGAAGGAGATCTATCCGAACCCCTTGAGGTCAAAGGAGGCGATGAGCTTGCAGAACTTGCCGTATCTCTTGAAGAGATGCGCATCGGTTTTCTAAAGCTTCTGAACAGCCTTAAACAGACCTGCAGCAGACTTTCCGATTCATCAGCAATACTTACCGGAGTTTCAGGCCAGCTTAAAACTGAAGCCGGCACGGTAGACAACAGAACCGGTATCATATCGATTGCAGGCCGTGAAGTAAATGAGCATGCACGCATGATGTCTTCCGGCGCACAGACAATTGCACAGGGGGCAAACACAACCTCGGCTGCAATTACCGAAATGCAGAAAACCATTCAGGAAATTTCTCAGAACTGCATACGGGAAGAAAAAATGGCCAAAGACACCACGTTGAGAGTAAAAGAGACTCTAACCAGCATGTCATCTCTCGAAAAGGCGACAAAAGAGATCGACAGCATCCTAAAAGTCATTGATGATATAGCGGGTCGCACAAGACTACTTGCACTTAACGCCACAATCGAGGCTGCTTCTGCAGGAAATGCGGGCAAAGGCTTCGCCGTTGTAGCAGCAGAAGTTCGAGAATTAGCGGCTAAAAGCAATAATGCAGCTGAACAGATCCAGAGTAAAATAGCAGTTATACGTCAGCAGACCGGCTCAACAATCGGCTCGATGACAGAGGTAAGCAGAGTTTTCGAAGAGTTCACATCCATTACGTCAACAATTGCCTCGGCAATAGAGGAACAGGCGGTTACAGTCAGCGAGATTTCCTCCTCAATGAGCAATGTTTCCCGCTCTATTGATACCCTAGTCTCCGGCATTGATGATGTAGCAGACCGAAGCGACAGGGTTCAAAACGCAATTCGAGATGTTGAAGGAGCATCAGCCAACACCCTGCAAAAGGCCGGCGAAGCATCAGCAAGCGCCGATACATTGAACGCAATGGCAGCAGAACTTTCCGGAAATATTTCAAGATTTAAACTGCAGTAATTTGATTAGGCAGCAGCTTCAGCTTCTGCGACAAGTTCATCAATCAGAACTTTTACCGATACGATTTTGTCAATTCTATCGACATTCGCGCCGGCAAATACAAAACCGTCGCTAAAACTCCCCTTTGCAGCATTTGTAAGAGCATCAGCAATGCAGTATGGAGATGTTTTTGGATCGCAGGATTTCAGACAGATATATGAACAGCTGAATTTCACTTCGCCTTTTGATGCTTTTTCAAGGAATTCATTCTTCAGTGCGCGTCCAGGCATACCTACAGGACTGTGAATAATTATCAGATCATCCTTTTGAGCGGAAACATATGCATTTTTGAAATCGACAGAGGCATCGCACTCATCAGTACAGACAAATCTGGATCCCATTTGAATTCCGGAAGCTCCAAGTTTGATAAAATGTGCTATATCGGCGCCATTAAAAATACCGCCTCCGACTATCACAGGAATTTCCTTGCCTGTTTCACTTCCATATCTGCGGGCAACTTCCAGAACCTCTTCCAGCAGGGTTTCAAGCTTCGGCATCGAGGCTTCATCCTTTAGCTCATCGAATGAATATCCCAGGTGACCGCCGGCCAAGGGGCCTTCCAGAACGATTGCGTCCGGAACTCTGTTGTATTTTCGAATCCAAGTACGGCAGATAATGTCAGTTACGCGTGCAGATGATACTATAGGAACGATTTTAATATCGCTTCCCTCAACAAGTTTCGGCAGATTAAGTGGAATTCCGGCACCGGAGAAAATGATATCAGCTTTTTCTTTTATAGCCACATCTACGAGCGCATTATAACTTGTCAGAGCGCACATGATATTAACGCCTATAACGCCTTTTGTCAATGCTCTTGCATCTCTAATGTATGTAGCGACAGAGCTGACATCGGCTTCATCGCCTTTTTTTACATTCTTCCGGTCTTTTATGTGGTCGCTTGGAACTGCAGCTGAAATTGTACCGACACCGCCACAGTTTGCAACCGCGGAAGCCAGGCCTGCCAGAGAAACCTTGATTCCCATCCCCCCTTGTACTATCGGTGGGTAAATGTTCAGGTTGCCAATTTTAAGATGTGGTAATGTCATTTATATATTTTCGCAGAACTAAAAGTAGCTTAAACCGTCATGAATAGTACACACAAATATTTAAGTTTTGAAATATTTTTTTCCTGCAGCTCTGTTTAGCCTGTTTTATATAGAAAAATGGGCGATACAGGATTTGAACCTGTGACCTAATGCATGTGAAGCATTCGCGCTAACCAACTGTGCCAATCGCCCGGGACATTAAACATTAATCAAAACATGAGATCCGACTGTCCATATACAGATTCAGCCAATGGCTTAAGAATTCTCATCTCTCTTTTAAAACTTTCTGATTCAGAAGTTCTTCCTGCTCCGTTAGCAGCCGAAATCAGAGAGTTCCAATATCTATGGTCGAAGCTGTTCTGTTCATAGGCAATTTTTAAATATCTGTATCCTATCAGCTGCTGTGTTGAACTGCTTAACAGACCATACCAGTAATTAGCTTCAGTATTCTGCGGATAAAAGTCAATGGCACGCTTAAACAGCTTCTCAGCTTCGGAACGTCGTCCCTTATTAACAAAAATCTGTGCGAGTCTGGTTAGTACGACACTTGTCAAAAGCTTCTTTTTAATATCATGCGAATTGTGCCGGTACTCAAATAAATTAAATTCCTGATACCATTCTTCGCCAATTATAAAGACAGGAGTTCCGTAAAAAGCCGCATCATCAGCACCGTTCATACATTCAAGCGTCTCAAGATAACACTTTTCAGCAATATCAACATTGTCAAGAGCATCCATAAGCACCGCATAATTAAAAGCATTCCAGATTCTTCCTTCCGAAATACTTTTTGCGCTTTCGTAAATATTTCTGCAGACTCCAAGCACATTATCCAATGGCCTGCGCTGGGTTTTCGTTATAGCATACTGCAACCTGACAAGAAGCCCTTTGTCAACCTGCCTTCCTGGTG
>JAEUSG010000839.1 GCA_016788315.1 Fibrobacterota bacterium
AACCATGTCAGCAAAGTACTTCGAACTACGCCCAGACATTTTTGCCGAACACGTTCCTGAATTAGTCACGGAACTCGATTCTCAGTGCTCATTTTTGCGTGCAGAAGAGCGCTCCCTACCTCTGCTTGGTGCGGACAAAAAGCCACTCACTTTTCCACTGATTTATTTAAGCGGACACACTTCAGACAATCCTCCGATGGGGTACCACAACCAAAGTGACACGATTATGTCGGATGAATTTATTGCCGCACTGCAAAAATGTGGTGTTAACAATTTACAATGTTTCCCGGCGGAGATTCACAGTGAAACAGATAAAACTATTTGGAAAAACTACAAAGCCGTTAATATTGTTGGCTTGGTATCAGCCGTGGATTTAAAACATTCAAAGGGCAAAAGAGTCATAAGCCGACCGGGAGCAAAAACTCCAGGCTTCAAGCTTTTTAACAAACTCAAGATTGATTCAAAAAAGACGGGAAATGCATTGCTGTTTCGCTTGGCAGAGAGCCGTACAACGGTCGTAATTTCAAGTCTTGTGGTTAAGCAGCTCCTTTCCATTCACAGTGCCGAAGAATGGGGAATTGATTTGGAGGAATTATAACATATGAAGTTTATTGACTATACAAAATATGATTGATAATTAAGAAAGCTGGAATTGGTACACTTACCTTTATTCCCCTGGAAGCAATTCCTGAATTTATGGATGATAAATAATGGATAGCAATATCAAACCATCGCTGACCGTCGGCAGTTTAAGTTACACAAAACCTAAATTAGCCATTCTTTTCTTCTGGCTACTTTGGGGTGATTTCTGTTTTATGCTTATGGAAAATCTTGTGCCAAGTATTCTCCCTTTAAAATTCAAGGAGCTGGGTGCATCAAATGTTTCTGTTGGGATGATTTTAACTACCCTCCCCATGCTTATTAACACCGTTTTTAATCCTATTATCAGTTTTAAAAGCGATCGTCATAGAGGGCGCTTTGGGCGACGCATTCCATTTATACTATTTACCCTCCCACTATTGACGATTTGCCTTGTGGCTCTAGGATTTTCAGACCAATGGGGTTTCAAGCTTCATAGCCGTTTCAGCGGGCATCTCGGCTCTCTTACGCCTACAACCGCGGCACTTATTGTTATGGGCGCTGTTATGGTCTGCTTTGCCTTCTTTAACACCTTTGTAAACTCAGTGTTCTGGTACCTGTTTAATGATGTTGTACCGGAACATTTGCTCGGTAGATTTATGGCATGGTTCAGAATGGTAAGTGTAGCATCGGTTTCATTTTATAATTTCTTCATATTCAAACATGCTGAAAGTCATTATACAACAATTTTTGTTGGAGCAGCTGCGCTTTATCTGATCGGTTTTGGACTTATGTGTTTAAATGTTAAGGAAGGTACGTATCCTCCGCCGCCTCCTTATATCAAGGGAGAAACTGGGGCACTTGCTGCTATAAAAACCTATGGAAAAGAATGCCTCGGACTTAAGCATTACTGGTTTGTTTTTCTATCCTCTATGTGTATGGCTGTTGGGTACTCTGCTTATACTTTCTGGATATATCTTTATCAGGCAACAGGTTTGTCGCTTGAGCAGATCGGAAATGTAACAGGTGTATTCAATATATCAATGGCGATTGTGATGTTGTTTACAGGATGGCTAGCCGATAAATATCATCCTATTAGAATTGTAATGATTGGCCTCCTGTTTTTCCTGGTGATTGTTATGCCTGTGTCAATGGTCTGGTTTTTCTGGCAGCCCTCGCAACAGTCGGCCTATTATTTCTGGATGTTTCTGATGGGAGGATTAACCGCTCCCGCACTCGCTTTAATACAGATGAATGATCCATCCATGTTTATGCGTGTATTTCCAAGAGACCGGTATGGTCAATATTGTTCTGCGAATGCCCTGCTTCGCTCATTGTCTTTGATAATTTCAGGTTTACTTCTTGGCTGGGGACTTGATACTGTGAAATCGCATTATGGAGAAAAGACCGCTTACTTTTGTTTACCAATATGGCAATTCATCTTTTACGGACTTATGTTAGCAGCTGTCATTGCTTTATACAAAAGCTGGAAGAAATATGGCGGCGATGAGTCTTATGTGCCGCCTGTGCCCAAATAATAAGACGAAAAATATTCTATCTGGTTTTGTAAAACATCAGCTCTTTCTTTATCCTCTGTCGCATAGAGTATTCCTTAAGAAAAGTGCCTTTGTAATCGGCATCAAGAATGTCGTCAACCTGCCAGCCCTCTTTCTATTTTACCATGACAAATCGGCGAAGAGTAGGTCTGCTTCCCTCTTCTCCAGGAAAAAGAATAAACGAAATTTCAACAAGAGTTGGTGATATACTTGTGACGTTTAATAAAGAATTGTCAAAACAAAGGTTTGCCCCGTAGTCTTGTGCATTCAGAAACTTCTCTCATTTACCCTACTGGTTAGAAACTTAACTCTTGATCAAGAAATGGTAAGTTTTGTCTTATATCCTGACCTTTTACATTTTTGAAATTGTTGTTGACCTTAAGAGCAAAGCTGGCAGCAATACCTGCAGCTTCACCCACGCTGTGCATTGTCGGCATAACACGTGTTGCTGCATGTGCCTCATGTGTTGTGGAAATTGCGCGACAAGCAACCAGTAAATTAGAGAACTGCTTTGGTTGAAGAGAACGATAAGGAATTTCGTAGTACTTTTTAGGTTTAAAATTATCGTTTACACTTTGAACTCCAGAAGTTCCGACATGAATATCTGTTGCTGATTTTGGATTGTGAATATCCATTATATAACCGCTTCTTGCTATACCGTCGTCAAATCTTACTCCGTTAAGGATATGGTCAGCAGTTATTTTGAATTCACCATCAATACGTCTCGTCTCACGAACCCCCACCTGTGCACCTGCAACATCAAACCAGGAATCCTCGAAACCTGGTACTCTTGCCTTAATCCAACTGCTGAATTTGTATGCCTGTCTACGTGCCTCTATTTCTGCAAATGAGAGTTTTTCTGCACAAAGCGCGTCGCTTTCAAGTACACGTGTCATATTAAATAAAAGTTGCCCATCAACCGGGTAATCATAAAATTGAACCCAGTTCTTGTATGGATAATCCAAAAGTCCGTTATTCTTGTCGTTAACAAAATGAACAGAGATTTCCTCCCTTGCATTTTTCAGTCCATTCAAGAATAGACGCTTCTTGTCAACACCACCCATTCTGAACATAAGTGAGACCGGTTGACAAAGCCCATCTTCGCTTCTACCAATTTCTGTTTTTCCGCCGCAAAGAGCATATAAATCTGCATCTCCTGTAGAGTCTATAAATAATAGTGCTGCAAAAGTTAACAACCCCTCTTTTGTGGCAACTACCACTTTATCAATATTTGTATCAGATTTTTCTGCAGATACCAAAAGCGAGTGATAGAGGACTTTTACACCAGACTCAATAAGGAGACGTTCCAGAATATATTTAAGAGTGTTTTCATTAAATGTCTCGTAGAAGAAATCGTCATCATTACTGAATAATTCGCGGGAAAGTGCTCCTTCCGCAAGTAGCCTATCACGAATTTCACGGAAAAGACCACCAGTTATATCGCCGCACCGACCTGTTTCAGGATTCCGCCAGCATATTCCAGCATACGGACCGACGAGTGCGTTTACAGCCATTCCTCCAGAAAAACCATATCGCTCAATCAGCAGGACTTTAAGCCCAAGTCGTCCGGCGGCTATTGCAGCCGATGTTCCCGCAGGACCTGCACCAACTACTATTAAGTCAAACGATGTTTCCATTTCACTTATTTAAGTATACCCAGCGAAGTCAGATGTTTTCTAATACTCTCCCTCTCCTCTGCACGGAATTTATGAAAAGGCTCTGCCATAAAATCACTGCAGATATTCAGCAATGATAAACCGCACTTAAGACCCTTTAGATATGAAGAGCTGTATTTACCGACAGAATAGACAGAAGAGCTTACCTGAATGACCTTTTCATGCAGTTTCATAACAGTATCAAGATCACGTTTCTGTGCTGCGTTATAAATTGAGACATAAAGCGAGGGCCACAGATTGGCACCGCCGTTTATTCCTCCATGTCCGCCTAAAAGAAGTGTTTCTGCAAGAAGCTCTTCCGGTCCGACAAGAAGCGAAAAATCAGCCCTTTCCTTAAAAAGCAATTGAAGTTTGTGGAAATAAACCATATTTGCAGAACTGTCCTTCAATCCAATAATTCCCGGAATGTCAGCAGCGGCTCGAACGGTGGAAGGTTCAAAAACGAGTTTAGTATGTGTGGGCATATTATACAAAAAGAGAGGGAGTGCAAGCTTAGGAACTAGATGCTGCAAATATTCAAGCAGTTCTGCCTGCCCTGCAGGGAAATAAAATGGAGGAGCGAGTACAACGGCATCGGCACCACATTCAGCAGAGTAGGTGCAAAGATTGACGCTTTCGACAAAAGAGGTGTCGGATATGCCAACAAGTACAGGAACTCTTCCGCCTGCAAATTCACAGGATCTTTTTATAACTTCCTTACGCAAACGATATGAAAGAGAGGGGGCTTCACCGGTTGTTCCAAGAACGAATATGCCATGAACACCACCATCAATAACATGATTTATCAGCTTCTGAAAACCGGCTGTATCAAGTGTATCAGAATCCAGGAGAGGAGTTACTAGAGGTGGTATAATTCCCATTAACGGTTTTGGAAGAACTTTATTGCCCATTTTTGGCTCCTTTTTATATATAAAGTTTTATGCCCTAAATGTAATATAATACAGGGTTCTGTAAAATGCAATAAAGTTTAATATATTGAACTAAATCGATTTATTTGTTCATTTTCTCGGTTTTATTTAATCATTACCGCTCTTATTGTTTTTGTTGTCGAATTTCCTACGCGTAAATTCATGAAATAAATCCCACTCGCCATATTACTGCTCTTCTGGCTTGGTGTAAATACAAAACTATTTACCCCTCCTCTGATATTTCTTACAATTCGTTGTAACAGTCGTCCCCGAAGGTCATAGACTAAGAGTTCCGCCTCTTTATCGATAGTGCTATACGACGAACGAAAAGAAAGTTTAATTGAGGGATTAAATGGGTTTGGTGCAGCGCCAAGAAATACCAAAGCCTCGCTATTCAAATCGCTATTTTTTTCTGTACCAACAACCGGCAAGCCGGCAACATCTGAAGAGACAGGCAGAATGGAATCATTCTCCCACTCCATAAGATATCTGCCATTTAAACCGATTTTTCCATGAAGCTTTGTTTCGCTCCATGGATACTGGTTGCTCAAATATGTTGCCGTCGCGTAGCTTGTCAACGACGAGGAATCTGCCTTGTTATGATAACAGATAGCTGACATAGCATTTTTAAATGCCTGCTCGCGTGCTCCGCTCTTACCAAGAAAGCGCCAGGCAAAGGCATATAAATCTGTATAGGTAACATTATCCAGCCTGTTAAGATTCTGATATGAAGGGTGCCAGAATCGGCCATTAGCCAGATTACCGGAATTGATTTTCTTTTTTTCTGTGAGAGTATAAATTCTTTCTATCATTTGACCTATTGAATCACGTAAAGAGGAATCTGCCGGTTTTATAGTCAGATACAGACGTATTAACGGGAGCGAAAGATAGCCCTGCATCTGTGTGAAGTTTGTAGTATCATTACCGAAGCCCGGGCCTATTGAAGCTTCAGTCGGGATTAGTGCATTGTGGAATGCATAGCGAAGCATTTTATACCACTGCTCTTCTCCCAGTATTTCATAACCGCTGCACAAATTCAGAACAGGCCAGCCTATTCCGCGATATTCAGGCTGAATGTCAATCTTTGTCATTGACGGCTGCTGCCTTGAACAGAGCCACCAGAAAGCGGATTCGATGCCTTCACGCAGAGCAGTCTTTACAAATGGGTCACCTGTCATCACATAATAAAGGCCCATCCCTTCTGTCCAATGATGAGTGGGTTTACATTCATTACCATAATTGTTTGAATGATCATCCTTCTCATACCTGCTGGAACCATCACCCCTTGGGTGTCCATTCTCATGGTGGTAGATTCCAAAATTGGATTTGTACATATTCATAAGTTCTGTAGTCTGCCACGCTTTGTAGTGGCCTGTCCGAAGGTAGCTATGCAGTACGCCAAGATTCATATCATAATGAAGGTTAGAATATCCGCTGCCCCAGTACAAATCTCCGGCATTATTGTGTCCCCACTGATTTGGAGCCCAGTTCCAGGCACCACTGCCGGTCCATATATCCAATAAATCCATGCTTCCGCCATCAGTGTGGCTCTTGTCATACATTATTGCACTCCAGGGTCTTTTACGTTCAAATACCCTTTTTGCAAGCAGTGTATCTGGATCAATAAAACGCATTGTATCGGAATAAAATCCATGTATTGCTTTTGTTGCACGCAGGTAGGAATCAGTAAATTTGGGCATTATGGGATTCTTTCTTGCTTTGGCAAAATTTACCGCATCAAATGCCGTTCCATGCATCTTTACAAATAGATCTGTACGATACCATGCTCCTCCTGGTAAGATATAGCACTTTTTCTGAAATGAGGTATTAGGATATGTTCCATATCCCACATCACTCTTATAGTAGGTGCTTTCCGGTGATATATCACGAGGGAAAAGATTAATTCTGAGAGTATCACCCAATACGTCAAGTCTTTTAGGGTAATGTTCCCAGCAGTATTTGTATACCGCTGCAATACCGTTTGCACCATCATTAACATCAATAACTCCGTCTCCTTTTGTACCACTACCCGCCACTCCTCCATTTTTGGTAAGTACGTAGTTATAGGCTCTGTTCTGCAAAAAAGAAAAACGGTCAGCAGCATTCAATGAGATAGGTGCAGAACCTTCCGCCGAAACAGTTTTTGCACCGGAAAGGTTAAGTTTTAAATCATAGTTCAGAGATGAAAAGAATAGCGCCATAGCATTATTTTCACAAATACCGAATTTTTTCTGAATTCCTCCTTCAAAGGTATATGTGGAGGCCCCCCCGGACATCCATGTAGTACCTTGTAATCCATTACCGCCTGTATTGTGAATAACTGTTGTAATTTTGAATTCGTCAAGACCGCTGTAAAACCACAAACGAACCATAAATCTTATATATGGTGGCTGCTGCCCCCTGGGCTGCTTAACACAAACACTGTCAACGCCATGCGCCTGCAGCAAACTGTCATTCCATGTAGGATAATTTGTTCCTCCGGTGGAGGGAAGAGGATCACGGTAAAAACGGCCTGAGATATATACACAGCCACGAACAGGGCCGCTCTCTTCTACAATGACACTATCGGTAAGAGCACGGCCGACATAATCACTGCTGTCTCCATTGTGTACGTAAGGTTTAAGTACTAGCCCTCTCATGTCGCTATTATCAACCAGCAGATTACTGCCGCGCCATACTCTGTTTACAATATTGAATTTCATTCCTTTCAGAATTTCCACCTTAATAGCACCAGTATTAACAAGAAGAGAATCACCTTTGTGAACAAATGAAAGTTGCGTAGTACTGGAAGAGCCGGCCCCTTTACCAATTAATATCTGTTTGTTTTCATTTGCCCTGAAATCTTTGAGAAATGTTGCTAAAACCCACCTGGCACTGCCGTCATACCATTTTGAAAGCACTTTGAACTGCGCCGGTGTACCGTTAACACCAAGTAGAGCATCACCGCCGATTGAGTGCGCAGGCAGCTCACCCATTCGTAAAGGAATACCAAACGAAACGGGCTCAAGACTCCTTTCAATACCGCTATTTTCCCGAAGTTCCGTAACAACCGAAACTGCAGTCTGAGCCAAAGATAATAGTACAGTGAAGAACAGTAACGTTTTTTGGAAATTTTTCATAATGCCTCCTGCTTAAGAATTATGCAAAAGGCGTGCCCTTATTAATCGCTTCAAATTCGCTTTATTTTGCATTCGTAACAGAAATATTTCATATTTCATCACAATTATACATATTTATACACATGCACAATTATAAACTATTGATCAATGAACTCTTTAAAACAATTGTCGATAAACGGCAAATGTTCTTCCTGCACGACAACAAGGGGAAGATTATAAAAGTTCTTACAGCTCCCGAATTCAATCCGATGAAAATGTATGACACAATAATTGAGAAAAAGGATCTCTCAGACTTTTTTGACATTAAGCCGCTTCATCGAGCACACAAGCCAGGAGAAATAATTGAACTTCGAGGAAGAAACATTCGGGAATACTCCTTTCCCTTTGGCACCCTATTGTCAAGTACAAGTCTACACAACATTAAAACGGTTTTTGCCGGAGACAATACCTTCATTGGACGAATTACTATAAATGAGATTATGCCACCAATCCACCTAAGTGATGGACTCGGAACACTTTTCTCAAATATTGAGACAGAGACATTGATTGCATTCGATAAAAGCATCGCCCCCCTCCTTTCTCCAAACAGCAGAAATTTCGAAACTTTGTTAGGCAAGCCATTGTCTGACTTTTTGTCTCCGACACCTCGGGAATTTCAACACCGTTTCCTGCAGAAAATTGACGCAGAATCATACAAGAGCTTTGCACTAAGCTATTCACATGATGCTTCAGATCTTTTAAATAACAGCATTCGGATATCACACGAATCTGAACGAAAACATATCGATGACGGACTTCAGATTACTGCTTCGGTTAACAGATCTGCCATTGTTCGTTTTTTGCAAACAGCCAGAGATAACTGTGATTTTGCTTTCTCTGTAACATTCATTCACAATAACGGAATTGGCCCATGCATTGCCATAGGCAGTCCGTCAACCGATAGCGAGGAACCGGATCACGATGGATATTTGGCCGGTTACGCAATTCAGGGTGGATACCTTGTAATGAAAAGAAACGGCTATCATGTTGTCCGATCAAAACTTGAAAAAAATGCTGAAGGATCTTCGGAAACTCTCACCTTCGTTCGTATAGGTAACAGCTTTCACTTATTTCATAACGATAAACACCACCTCTCATACTATGATATTGATCCGCAGAACTGGACAGAGGCATCATTTGCCGTTGTATTAAGATCAGCAAGCGCCATAACTATTAAAAATGCGGAACTGCGTGTTAATAAAAGAACTTCTTCTGTTTCTGAAAACAGATCAACACCATACATAGTTGAACTAAAGGCCCATCCAGGCCGTTTTTGCATAATGTCCAGATTCGACAGCAACCCGATATCATCTCTCTGGTCAAATTTTATGGCCGGCTGGCAGCCTATTGACATCACTACATTTGAATCTACAATTAAACAGCTTGAAACGAAGAGCCGGAGACTAACCAGAAAAAACATGGTTCTTGACACTCTCCTTAAGAACTTCAGAAATGACTCTTCGGAAAAACTCATGGGTTCGTCCGATAAATTTTCCAAACTAAGAAGCACCGCTGATACAATAGCCCCTACTGATTCAACAGTACTCATTGAAGGAGAAACAGGTGTGGGCAAGGAGGTTCTGGCTCAGTATATTCACAGCAAGAGTAAACGTAGCAGTAATTCCTTTGTTAAGATAGACTGCTCAACGATTCCAACAACGCTTATTGAAAGCCATCTTTTTGGTCATGAGAAAGGGGCGTTCTCCGGAGCAATAGAGCGATCTATTGGACTCCTTGAACAATCAGATAATGGGACAATATTTCTTGATGAAATAGGAAACATACCGCTTGAAGTACAGGCAAAGCTCTTGCGTTTTTTTAATGATTACACAATCACAAGACTCGGCGGAAATACCCCTATAAAGGTTAACACCCGTCCTATAGTTGCCACAAACGCTAATTTAGCCGATATGGTTAAAGCCGGCAAATTCCGTTCTGATCTGTATTACAGAATCAGCGTTATTAAAATAGCTGTTCCTGCACTACGCGAAAGAAAAGAGGATATAGCTGAACTGGCAAATTTTTTCATGCTTAAATGTGCAGCTCTTAACAATAAGCAGATATCTGAAATTTCCACTGAAGCAATGGACTTACTTAGAAACTATAACTGGCCTGGTAATGTTAGAGAGCTGAAAAATGTAATCGAACGTGCTGTCGTATTTTCATCTGACAACATACTTACGCCTAGCCTGATAAACTTTGAAGAACAGAACAACTCACTAAAATCGAAACGGTATAAGCCAAGAATCAATTTCTCCCTTTCAAAAACCGAGCCTGCAAAAATTATAACGTTGCTTGAACGGCATAACGGCAACATTTCTGCTGCAGCGAGAGAAATAGGAACAAACAGAATAGGGCTTCATTTATATCTAAAAAAACATAACATCAATCCTGATGCACATCGCAAAGGACTGTAATATATCCTATTTTTTCTAATTCAGAAACAGGCGTTCGGCCATCAATGCATAAGAAGCAGCTTTGTCTTCAGGATATTACGGGTTGAGCGAATGGTGGCAATATACACCCCCGGGGCATAACCTGTTGCATTCCACTTAGCCACTCCACTCTCTGCCTTAACTGTAGCAATCCGTTTTCCATCCATAGAAAAAAGATCTATTGTTGCCTCACGTAAACCTGTGGGCAGATGGATATTTGCAATCGGCTTGAACGGATTCGGACTGGCTACAAGGCAATTCTGCGCCATATTGCTTTTTCGGCTATCTACTGAAGTTGATGGTACTTTAGTCGTATTTCTAAAGAGAAAAATCTCCGAACTTAAAAGCAGGGTCGGACCATCATCCAGAAGACGGTAACCGGCGAGCAAGTCCAGGTCTCCATCATTGTCAATATCAACGAGCGTTCCCGATGCCCCTTGAGAAATGCGTCGTGTCACCCAACAACCATCTTCAGTGGTTACAGGTCCGATAGTGACGTGGGCCGATGAATCTTTGTGTTTCAGATAATCATAGGTGTTGAAGAGAGGTTTCTGGAGTGTCCCATTGTTCTCGAAATATCTGAGCTTGCCATAAGCACCTACCACCAAATCCTCTTTACCGTCGCCGGAGATATCTCCCCATGCCAACCCCTGATAAAGGCCGAGGGAATCCAGTGGTGCTAACTGCACAGTATCGGTAGCAGTAAAACTGGGTGCGGTCAAGGAACCTACATTAAGATAAGCACGCAGTTTCATTGCGTCTGTTGACGAGAACAGAATATCCTTGAGTCCATCATGGTTATAATCTGCAAGTTGCAGCGAAACGAAATCGGCCATACCAGTTCCTAAGGGGGCGATATCCAGAAGAGTTGGTATACCGAACACTGAGGTCTTTTGTGTTGCGGAGTCTCCGTACGCAATATAGACAATTTTCGGTCCCCAGGCGCTTGCATTACAGGTTGATACGATATCCCAATATCCATCATTATTAAAATCTGTCACTACCGGAGATGAGAGACCAACCCAACGGGTATCGTTATTTATTACCGGAGCCGCTGAGGAGCCATTACTTGTCTTAAAGCGAACCCATTTTCCCAGATCATAATGTGGTTTTTCGGCTGTTCCATTGTTCAGGAAGAGACGATGATAGGGATAGCCTCCTCCGCAGTATGACCAGTAAAGGCCACCCAGAACCATATCCTGAAGTCCATCATTGTTCCAATCCACGAAAAAGGGACAGGTCCGGTCATCCACCTGACCAAAATCTCCGCCGTAAATGGTATCAGCTGCTGCGAAAGAAGGGGCGGACGATGTTCCAATGTTCCAGTAAACGCGCAGATACATGAGCGTATCCATGACAACCACATCAGACTTTCCATCGTTGTTAAAGTCTCGGACAACCGCGCGTGCACCGGTATGAATTCCCGCAATGTCTACAGGAGGTGCAACGCTGTCACGGTTAGCTGTTCCCATCCAGATGCGGAGTTTATATGAGCATCCACTTCCGCTTCCAATTAAATCCTTGAACCCGTCATTATTCCAGTCGGTGACAAACAGATTATAAGGCTTGACAAGGTGGCCTGGCGCTGTTTTGAAGGGGTGGTAGGCTGAAGAATCGAGACGGCACAACGAATCCTCGCTGCTGTCATTTTTAAACCAGACAGAAAAGGAATCATTACGGTCGGCATACACGAGCAGGTCCTGCTTGCCGTCGTTGTCCCAATCCGCAGCAAAACTCGACCGTTTGTAATGAGCATTCGCTGTTCTGACAACGCCTCCAATGCTGTGACCTCTGAAAAGAATGTGATTTTCAGGGGTCCCGGTGTTGGTGAGAAGGTATTGCAGATAATTTGAGGGGTCATTGCTCCGGTTATCGGGTTGCATGATAAGGTCGGTCTTTCCATCCTTGTTCCAATCCACTGCCTGTAATGACTGTACATAGGCGACAAAAACTGGTTCTGACTCAGACAAATTTATATTGATACGGTCTGCGAGACCAAACGCCGGTTTTTCCTTGGTTCCGATATTGTACTGAACCCAGCCTCGGTCTCTTCCATGTCCTATCATGATTACATCTAGCTTGCCGTCGCCGTTTAGGTCACCTAGATCCCAGGCATGAAAAGCTTTGAATTCTGAGCCACGTATGCGCTCCGCTTTACCGAATTGCTGTGATGCACAGAAAACCGTAATAGTAATAAGCAAAATGATCTTAATCATCGCTTAGCTCCCTTCATCAAATAATGTTATGTGAAAACTCAGAATTACCTACACTAGCAATATAACTCAGGAAGGGCGAAATAAATTTTAATATGGGGTCAGATTTTATTAGAAATGCGTCTTTTTTCTTGTTTTTACGTCTTTTTAAGGGATCTCCGATAATTAAGCGGGGTATCTCCATTCATCTGTTTTTTGAAAACCTGAGTAAAATATTCCAGCGAACTGAATCCGCATTCCATTGAAATCTGGCTGATATTCATATCAAGCCGCTCCTGCAGCAGAGTCTTAGCTTTGGACATACGAAGTTCGGTTAAGAACTCTGAGAAGTTTCTGCCTGTCGCTTTTTTAAGCGAATGACGGAGGTGACTTTCACTCATTTTAAGATCTGCAGCAGCTTTTGCCAAACTCATATCAGGATCAGTAAAATTCTTTGTCAAATAACCTGTTAAATAATCAGCAACTGCATTTGTCTTTGGAATTACATTATCCACTGGCTTGTCCAAAACTTCAGTATCTGTTTGTGAAAATCCCGCTCTTTTTCTGTTACGCAAGAATAAGAAAATTGCGATAACAGGCAAAACAGCAGACAAATAAAGGAGTTTTGTGAAGTTTTTTTCAGGTGGCAGAAGTACCAGGGTGCCCCATTCACTCGGATTATTGTTGTTTGATCTTTCTGTTCCTGCCCAGGATCTGGTAACAGGATACAGGGTGCCAAAATCATTATCATCGTTAAAGAGATCAAAACCAAGTGAATCATTGGGTTTCGGAAATACCCCAAGACTATCCCAGCGGATTGCCAACTCAACAACATAACCTGAATCGATATCGCTGTTGTTGTTCAAGGTGCCTATCGGTTTTTGTATCGCTGTAAATCCGGTTTTCCACCGTTTATATACACCCTTTGTAAGATCAATCTGATTACCAACAGCTGAACGTGAGAGGTGCAGGTCAAGTTGACGATCGTCCAATTTTCTAAAAGGGGTGCGATCACGCAATAAATCAAGATAGAGTTCCAGACCATCATACCACCAGTAGAAAAGTGTGTCTGATGGCATTTTCCATAATCTGTTATCTCTGACAGTTATGAAGAAGTAAAGGTTTTCACTGTCCCATGCTGAAAGAGCAGAAATATCATTGTCATTTGACCGGAAACGGAGGGTATCGCTTTTGGGCCAGTCACCGGAACTTCCATCAATAAGCAGGGGGGAACTCACATGGGAACTACTAAACTGTTTTGAAGAAAAGGTGGTATTTCTGTCAAGGACGATATGCCTGTGAATACCGCCAGCCTGATGTGTTACATGACCATTACTATCTTCAATATCGCAATAAAAGGCCATGCGCCAGTTATCCTGATCAGGTAGATCAGAACAATCCCAACGGAAATAATAGGGAGGTGTGCTGGAGCTTCCTAGAAAATTAAATTTACTTTGTTGCTGTTCGGTTGAGTCGACAGCTGAATGATATTGACCATAATAGCGGACCTCTTTAATTCCGCGTCCGTTTTTATCTCCTGCCTCCGCTGAAAACTGGATGACATTTCCAGTGACAAGAGAAAAGGCGGCAGGTTCAACAAGTCTGCCGGCAGGAGTCAATGTATCATTTCCGAAAACAGGTAAAGTTATTAGTACCCATGTAAATCCGACAAGCCACTTAATCTTCAATGTAGATTACTCGTTGATTGTTAATCCGATTCAGTTATACATGGATAATATAAATTATCTGACCATTGTCAGCTTCTTTACCACACTCTTTCCTGCGTATTCAGCTTTTACGAAATATACACCTGTTGAAGAGGTCATTCCCTTTCTGTCCTTTCCATTCCAGACAATGCCTTTCGCGGCTGCACCAACGGTTGTATTTTCTGTGTAAACCACTCTACCATCAGAGGAAAATACCGAAAGCCTAATTGCTTTTTGCGGATCCGTACCATAAGCAACTCCGGTAAATTTTATTGTTACTGTCGGATTGAATGGGTTCGGCGCTGCTGTAAGAGCTGGGCTCCTAACTGAGGTTCCATTTGCAATTGGATCTTCAACTGCATCGGTATATGTCCAATCGATTATCGGATTCTTGCGGTAATCACTCTTGTTCTTCAGATAAAAGAGATAGGGCTGGAATACCGTCATATCAAGATTACCGAGATATCCATGATCCCATCTTTTGAAGAGAGTGCTGTTTTTTCCATCCATCCCGAAAGTATTCATCTTACGTTCAAATGCTGTGTCGCCTGTAAAATAGAATAGTCTTGCTAATGAACCTGGAACTCTGAAATTGCTTACAGATGTTGCAGAAGGAGCCAGCGTATCTTTATAGCCCCATCCATGATACAGTACGTTACATTTTGTCCCGAAAACGGAGTCTTTGTAGCATGTTACACGCCTTGTAAAGTAATTGCTTAATGTATCGTTCCAGAAATTTTCGGAATACCACGAGAAGCCAAAATCAATCAGCGCCTCGAAGAAATTGTGAGGGCCGAATTCTGTTCCTTGGAGGGATGTGTGCCAGGCGCCGCTTGGTTCCAGCGATGCAATTATTCCCTTCCTAGTTCCTGCTCCCTGTGTCCATGGAATAAGCTGATCTTCAAAATATTTCTTCACAGTCCTGCCTCCACGAACAGTGTCACTATTCTCCAGAAGAGCGGCAAACATAAGCGAACTCCACCCTGAATTAGTACCTCTGCTCATGTACGATACGCCTGTTGTCCCGTTCTTCCATGCCTTATAATCTGCATTCGACTCTCCCCAATCGTAAATAGCATCACGAACCTTCAGGTCTCCAGTGAGCAGATAATAATTAAACATATCGTATGATGTGTAATGCTCTGTCTGATTTCCCGGCGTTGGAGCGATCCAGATTCTTGTATATCCAATATTACCGGAGCCAATTGCTATTCCAACTGAGTGACGCGGATCGGTCACCTTTATTGAATCGCGAAGCCAGAAATGGGTTGACATTTTCAGATCATTTCCGAGCATACTATCAATATGGACCCGTCTCATATCTGTACAAATCCAGACTGAACCTTCCAGAAGCCTGAATGTTCTTGGGTCAGGCTTACGAAAATAACCTGTACCGATATTTTCGTAATACTCTGTGCTGCCAGTTTCATTTCTCCAATATGCTTCACCGTAATTTACCCATGTATCATAGTAGTATTTTTTTTCAACGCTACCGATATAAGAGGGATCGCCTAGAACTTTATTGATCAGAGGTAATTTATTTGAAGCCAATGAAGGATCTGCTATCGGTAAACTATCAGGTGCCATCTCACTTAATACAGCTCGTGATAAAGAGACCCATTTCCTATCCATATTCGGAAGCAGTTTGTGGTTGAATGCACCTATTTTATCCGCTGTTTTAGCCGCAGCCGGTGTTCCTGCATGAAAATGGAATGCAACCTCATGAGTCTTGTGTTCACCCATGCCGATATAGAATTTGTCAACTTCATTCAAACCAAGATAAACAGCACCGCGGGCATAGTTTGCTGAATCCTGTCCCTGCGGATAACGTGCCGGCCAAAGCCTGGCTTCAAGCGAACCATCTGAAGAGGCAAAGAGCTCCTTAGGTGTTTGTGAAGCAAAATTATAGATACCAACCGCTACACCCCATTTACTGTCTGAAATATCCATCCAGCCGAGAGTTCTGGCCGATTTATCAGCTGTATCAACTGAATGAAGTGTTGTACCGTTTACTTTTGTCTCGAAGCCAAAAGGCCATGGCTGATACACATAAGCTGAATCAGTAAGGGCGGATGTTCTTAATGAATCATCATAGAAGGTAACTGTTTTTAATCCTGTAAGGTTTGGCTTTACTTTAAGCATCATGCTTCTGAAAGCCAGCACTCCTCGCGGTTTAAAGTACGAGTTTTTGAGTGAATACTGAACTCTCACATCACTTTTACCTGCATAAAAATAGATGCGGCATAAAAAACCGTAAAAGCGATGATCCGTTTTTCCATCAGAATGGTTGCCGGTAATCTTGATAACTGCACGCATCGGCCCTGATTCTTCAACCTTTACATCAATAACAGGAGAATTGTTTCCTGTGTAAATGCTGTCATACATATCTTTGATGAAAGCACCATTATTGACAGATGGTGAAATTATTTCATCATTGACATTTCCATCATTATCAGCATCTATGGTAACACGGTCAAAAAGATTGAAGCCACCGCTCTTCTTTATCTGCACCATCATTTTGCCGGTTGAAACGGCAACATGAGTGCCGCTTTCTGTAACCGAAACAGTTCCCGGTGTATATGCCGGCTGGGAAAAGGTGCCTGTATTCTGCATAACAAGCCGATAGTCAGCTGTTGAGTTACCATTAATATCTGCCGGGAAGGTAACAAGCAGCCAGCGCAATGATCCATCCGGCCATTTCATGAGCGGTTTTGTCTGCATTGGAACCTGGGCACCGCCTGGACTTAGCAAACCAATTTGCGCCGGATTTGAAATGAGACCTTTTGGAAGAGGAATACCTCCGGTTACAAAATCCTGCTCACGCTGAACACCCCAATATTCCCGCAAAGTAAGATTCTGATAGATGACACTGGCATCCAGGAATGAAACGAATAACGCTGCTGCCGTTAAAAGCTTTATCATATACTCCCCACCCTTTTAAGTTATACGCTTAAATATATGATAATCATAGCCTTTCAAAAAGAATTTTACGACATTAATATATTCTTATTTAAGCAGCGTCATATTCTTAGTATTGCAGAAAATTTCTCGACCTTCACCATCAAGTATCTGAACCCTATATGCATAGTTACCACTCGCAACGGTAACACCAAATGAGCTTTTACCATTCCAACTTATGTGCTTGTAACCAGGCTCAGCAGGCATATCGACCAACCGGCTTACTAACTGACCCCGCATGTTATAAACATCTAGGGTAATCCTCGATTTCAGCAGCCCTTTAAGAGCAGCTGATTCAGGTATATCAATCTTTATTGCGGTCAAAGGATTAAACGGATTGGGATAATTCTGCGACAGTGCAAATTCTTTCGGAGCTGTCCGGAGCTTCAGCTGCTTGGAAATAAACGAAGCGTTGCCTGCAACTACACGCAGCACACGTCTTCCATGTGAAGGTACAAGAACAGATACCTCACCGTTTTTTATTATATCTGTTGCATATCCCTTTACTGCGTCATCGCTCCACACCTGCCAGTCAGAAGGCAAATTTTTGGCAACATCTTCAAACAGAACCTTATACTCTGATTCAGCAGAGGAGCCGTTCGAAACCTCAAGTTCCCAGATCTCACCATCCGTTCCAGCTTTACGCTGCTCATATGATAAAGACCTTCCGGATGACAACACAGATAGACGGCTATGAGAATCATTAAAAATAGGAAGATCCAATAATTCAGCCTCACCTGCGCTCGAAAGCGCCATTACCGCAGTAGCATCAATTAGTTTACCGCTCCGGTTATATAAGAGAGCAGAAGTCCTCCACTCCGGCACATCTGAATGATCCGTTTTGAACTTTGTCTGACCGACACCTGCACCAAGATTCATGAACTCATCATTATTCGGTATAACAGGAACAAAAAGGGACTCACCTGCATACAGATAAGCTGCAAATGATGCCGGTACATCGCCTGTACCGGAACTCAACGAACGCTGCTGCATAGGACGCCAGCCGGTCGAAGACAACTCAAACACACGATCACCAAAAGCCACAACTGTCTTGTTATTTCCAAGCGGACTACCGGTAGAACGGAGCAATGAAGCATTCTGTAAATCATTCATCAAGACTGTTCCAAGAAATGGAATATTACAAACAACCCACCCGCTGCTGGACCGTGATGCCACATAATAGCCGCGCTTGCTGTTTACAGGAACAGAAACAGGGGCAGAGACAGTGACTGAAACATTATTCTCCTCCTGTCTGCGGGTCTTCATAAAAAAGGCTCTGCCTGCCGCAAACCGGAAATCAGAATCAACCTGAACGCCCTTATCGTTAAATCCTGTTGCAAGAAACTCCTTGATCGTACCATCATCGGCAAGACGGTATAGTCTGAACTTGTTCCTGTCATAAACTCCGCGCGAATAATCCTGGAGTGCAAGAAGCACATCATCATACTCCTCAGGAAGATTTACAGGAAGCGATACCAGCTGATATCCTTCAAACAGATTCCTGAAGGTCAGCTTCATGCTGTCAGCTTTATACTCGCAGCGTACAAAGGAATAGGCACGGCGCTCTCTATGCAGAAGCGCTGTCTCGCGATCTGTAATCCACGCAGCGCCGAAAAGACCCCGTCTCAGCAGTGCATCAAAGACCGTGTCAGATACAGGTATTACGATTGTGGTATCAATAGCGACTCCCGGTACACTGTTGACATTGTACCGGAGATACTCCTTTGACTCACCGGTTATTGTGTGGCCAAGTATCACAACTCCGCCGGAAAGAGCCTTGCTGTTGTCGCTTCCCCTTACTACAAGACGGAGTTTACGTTCAGCCTTATCAAAGGTAACAGCCAAAGAGTCCATTTTTACTTTCTGCGTGTCTGCAGCAATGAAGTAATACAGTGTATCAGAAACTGGAGGCTTAACCCCTGAAACTACTAGACGGCCAGAATTATCTATCTTCGAATTCTCAAATGATGCTGTCATATTAGCCGGATTATATCGATATACCCTGACATCATCCAAAAGACTGTCACCAACAGAAGAATCAATCGCAGCTACCAGAGAAAGACCATCCTGCCACACTGCCGCTGTATTAAGAGTACCGTGACGCGCGGCAAAGAAATAGGTAGAAACAGGAACGGCTGCATATCCATTATTGCGAAGGGCATCAAGCTCGGCCTGTGTAAAGGTCCGTTTGCCGACTGTCATCTTGAGTGTGTCAGTAGCAGATGTAACATTATCCTTGAGAGAGTTAACACTTACTGTTATCTCAAGCTTGCCATTATCATAAACTATTGTCCTTGACTCTCTGGTTATTGGACATGTGTCAATACTGGAGAACGACCATGATGTATCATACTTGTTGCCCAATGAATCACGAAGTGATAGATAGCAGTAATCTGTAGGCTCTATCACAATTGTGTTGGACGTAACACTCTTCATGGAAACAGAATCCTTCCAAACGCGTGCTGTATCAGAAGCTTTATATCTCACATAATCAACAGCACCCGCTTTTGCAGTCAGAGAAACTGTCAGCTTCTTAGGTGTCGGCTCATAATTGAATACAACTATAGCTGATGAATCTTTCGGATAAGGTGCCTTTGTGTCAACTTTCAAAGATACTATTACACTGTCATCAGTGGAATTTGCAGGAGCAGGTCCATGAAGGTCACTCACCAGAAACTTAAGGGAAAGAGTATTCGTATCATTACCACTGAAATACGATGCCGTTGGCTTGCCAGAAGACTCATAACGTGCCATACCTAAACGAAGATTAATCGTATAGCTCGAATCCCTGTCAAGCACCATCTGACCGCCCGATGCTCCGCTGAACGAAGAACCGGAAAACTGCTGCGCAGGCAGAAAATTAAAGTACTGAGATGTTGATGATGAAGGGTTTACCGCATACTTAATCTGAACTCCAACTTTAACATCTGTGGAATCGTAAGGACGGAATGTCAGACGAACCGTGGAGTCATTTATCTGACGGGCTGAGTAATTCTTGAACAACGGTCTGTCCAGACGATACCTGATCGTATCTATGAAAACAGGCGGCGAAAGCTCTGTTCCGGACATATACGACACAGAAACCCAATGCTTCTTATTAAGTGAAATGGAATCCGTCTGTCCAAAAATATATGGGTTGATATTAATTAACTCTCGCTGCTTTACAATAAACGTACGACCAGTGCGGGATGACTTATCATATAGACCATTAAGAAGATCCTGCTTCTTTATAGGCTCCTCAAACAGATTCAATGGCGCAGCAGCAGAATCACTGACCACAAAAACAGCATATTTCACAAACTCAGAATCAGATGAACTTATAGGAAGTCTTAGGCCACTGTAAGCAACTGAGAAAGCAGTATCAGACAACGCCTGAAGAACTACTCCACTCTTGTTTGGAACAGGTACACTTAAAACAACGCTGTCGCTCGCTATCAACGGAGTACTGTTATGATTTCCTACACTATCAGCAGGGGCTATTACGAT
>JAEUSG010000841.1 GCA_016788315.1 Fibrobacterota bacterium
ATTCTGACCCAGATGGTGATATCATGTCAATTTCATTTACCCCTGAAACACCATTGATTACAGGGTATTCTGATTCTGGAGTCAAAAATATAATCGTGATTGCTTCAGATGGTTCAGCTTCAGATACAGCCGTCTTCAGTGTCCATGTTCTGAATAGTAATAGAAAACCGATATTAGTAAAAACGTCGGACACTCTAACTACGGCTATTTCTGGAATGGCTAATTATACGCTATCGGCAAGCGATCCAGATTATGATATTCTTCGATTCTGGTGTAAGAACGGTAAAACAACAATAGCCAGCAACACAGATTCTGTTTTTACAATTGCAAGCACCGTTGCCGGAAAAGACACTTTGACATTGTATGCTACTGATGGATTTGACACCGTATCATGTATCCTTACGGTTTATCGTCCAAACACTACTCCGTCTGAACGACTGATTCCTGTAGCCTCATTTTGTGAAAATTCACAACCTAATCCATTCAATCCTTCAACTGTAATACGGTATGGGTTAGCAAATGCTGAACATGTTTATGTGGATGTAAGGGATATTAAAGGACGACAAGTAGCTGTTTTAGTGGATGCTAAAAGGCAAGCTGGTTATTTTAATGTAGTGTGGGATGCTGGAAAAGCTCCATCGGGGTTATATTTCATCTCTGTGCGACTTGGGAAGTCTTATCATAAGATGATAAAAACACTCTTGCTCAAATAATTATTTAGCGAATGTGTATTCGTCAAACAGCGTATTGAGAAATACTGGGGGGCTGTTCTATGATTAAGGTTTACACGCTGGTTCTATATATGCTTCCTACTCTAGTATTAGCAGGGTACATTGACTGGATTTGCAGAAATTGATAAAATTTTCATGATAATAAAGGATAGGTACATTATTTAATAAATCATCCATTTATTGTAAGAATATGTGCTGAATTATAACATATCTTTAAGTTAAGGATTGTTCTGCTTACGGTAGGAATGTTTTGAAAATTAATGAGTTTAGGAGATGTTGAATCGATGAATGTTTTTCAAACGCACTCTCAAATCATCAAAGACTATTCATCCTACGTTAGTAACTTCATCAATATTTCAGACCCAGCTATACGTGAAAAGGTAGACTACGAATTAGAGAACCGGAAGCTTTGGCCGGAGCCACTGCTCCAGTTCAATCCAGCCTTTGAGATGGCCGGCAAAGTTTCTGATTTAGCTAATACCGGAGTAATACATCCAGCCATTGCAGATATCTTTAAGGGGTATTCGCTTTATCAGCATCAGGTAAAAGCAATCGAGCTTGGCACCAAAGGCAAAGACTTCATTGTGACTTCTGGAACTGGTTCTGGAAAATCGCTGACGTACATTGGATCAATTTTTCATTACTTATTATCGAATCCAGGTGCGAAAGGTGGAACAGCGGTTGTCGTTTATCCAATGAACGCCTTGATTAATTCTCAGTTTGAAGAATTCAACAAGTATAAAGAAAAATACGAGAAAAGCACCGGAGAAATATTTCCCATAACATTCGGACAATACACCGGACAGGAAAAAGAGAAAACTCGTGAAAACATGAGAGAAAACCCGCCACATGTTTTACTTACTAACTACATGATGCTAGAACTTCTCTTGACGCGTACACGGGAAACGCGCATAAGGGATGCTATTTATTCTGAACTGAAGTTTCTGGTATTTGATGAGCTGCACACATATCGTGGCAGGCAGGGGGCAGATGTTGCAATGCTCATTAGGCGTATCCGGTCCCAAGCAAAGAACGAAATCACATGTATCGGAACATCCGCAACTATGGTTTCTGCTGGTACTCCGGAAGCTCAGCGTAAACAGGTTGCCATGGTTGCCACAACGCTATTTGGCAAGCAATTTGAGCCTGACCAAATCATTAACGAAAAACTGACTCGCTCACTCGAAACAGATGGAAGTATCCCCTCAAAAGAATTCTTAGCTGAATCTATGAGCAAGCCAGTTCCTGATGAGTTAGAAGTTGAATTTTTAAAAAAACATCCAGTCGCAATTTGGATTGAAAACAGAATAGCGTTAGAAGAAAAAGAAGGTAATTTACTTCGACGTCGTCCACTCGACTTCAGGAGCATTGTCTCATTACTATCTCTCGATTCAGGAATAGAAGAGCCAAGATGCCGAACCTTTCTGGAAGAAATGCTCCAGTGGATAAGTAAAATCAATAAGAAACTACAAGATGCGAATGTCCGCTATACATATCTTCCATTTAAGCTGCATCAATTTATTTCTCAGACAGGCTCTGTTTACACCACACTTGACCAGGATGAAAATCGCTTCATAACGTTGGAACCTGGAG
>JAEUSG010000849.1 GCA_016788315.1 Fibrobacterota bacterium
ACGAGATGAGGCTTTATAATACTTCTTTTCATGAGAAAGGCAGAACTGAAGGCAGAACTGAAGGTGAACGTCTTGCCAAGTTATCAACACTAAGCCGTTTAGTCGAGCGCAAGTTTGGGGAATCGGTATTGGCTTTGCACAAAGAAAAAATCGAGGAACTACCGATTACCGAAATTGATGCCCTTTTTGATGTGGCCATTTTCTTTGACGATGCCTCCGAACTTGCTGCGTGGTTTAAGCAATAGATTTTAGGAGTTGTGTCTTGTTATGCCCACTTCTCCGATAGATCACGACGGTCTTTTTAAAGAATTGATCCGTGTGTTCACGTTTGAGTTTCTGGAGTTGTTTGTCCCAGAGTTATCTATTGACATAGACCGAACTTCTTTCGAGTTTTTAGACAAGGAATTGTTGCAGGTTTTGGATCAAGGTGATCGTAAAGAAGTTGATTTATTGGTTAAGACCCGTTTTAAGGGTGAACCTGTATTTTTCTTGATTCACTTCGAGGTTCAATCGTCGCACCAAAATTGGTCACCTCGTCGTATGTTTCAATATGCATCACGTTTGTACGAGCGCTTTTCACTACCGATCTATCCAATAGCGCTTTTGACGTGGGATTCTCCGCAGAAAGCCGCCTCAAGTGCATTCTCATTTGGTTTTCCACATCTGAAGGTTCTGGAGTTCAATTTCCACACCATTCAACTCAACCGTTTGCCTTGGCGTGCGTTTATGCGGATAGAGAATCCGGTAGCGACGGCCTTGATGGCGAAGATGGATATCCCGAAGTCGGATCGTCCGAAAGTGAAATTGGAATATCTTCGTATGATTACGACGTTGAAGATAGATGTAACGAAATCGGCCTTGATCTGGCAATTTATGGAAACGTATCTTCGGCTAAATGCACAAGAGGAACAAATGGCCCAACAGTTGATACAAACGGAACTTCCACCAGAAAAACAAAACGAGATGAGGCTTTATAATACTTCTTTTCATGAGAAAGGCAGAACTGAAGGCAGAACTGAAGGTGAACGTCTTGCCAAGTTATCAACACTAAGCCGTTTAGTCGAGCGCAAGTTTGGGGAATCGGTATTGGCTTTGCACA
>JAEUSG010000051.1 GCA_016788315.1 Fibrobacterota bacterium
TATTATAAGTACATAGCCTCTAGGCCTGGCCCGAAAATAGTAGTTGTTCAGGATCTTGACAAACCAAATACCGTTGGTGCTTTCTGGGGAGAGGTAAACTCCAGCGTCCACAAATCTCTTGGTTGTGTGGGAACTATTATCGATGGCGCCATACGTGACACTGACGAAATGACACAAGTAGGCTTCAAAGCTCTTGCTCGCAGACTTTGTGTGGGACACGCTTTCTCATGGCCTGTCAAATGGGGTTGCGATGTTGAAGTATTTGGAACAATCATCAAACCAGGACAACTTATACACGCAGACAAGCATGGTTTCCTCGCCATCCCTGAAGAAGATGAAGATAAACTTTTGGAAGCATCCCGTTTTATGGACACTAACGAATGCAAAAACATGATTCCCGCTGCCGGAGAGTTTCCAGGTAAATCCACGGAGGAACATCTTGCAACCATTGCAGCATCTTTTAAATCATTTGGAGCAGCTGCAAAAAAACAATTTGGACGACAGGGAGAATGGGACTGATAAATGGATTTTAGCCGCGCTGTAATTGTTTGTGCCGAACCTGACTCTCCACTTCTAAAGAAAACAATTCAAGTACTTGTTGAGGAGGTAAAGGAGCGAACAGGTATCCATTTGTTACACGCAATAAGTGAAGCAGGTGACCCAAAACAGATAATAGAACTGAAAATCAGCAAAGACATCAATGCAGCCATCGAAGGCTTTTCACTTGAAGTTATTTCTTCGACCCCTGTAAGATGTCTGATAACTGGGAACGACCAGAGAGGACTATTGTATGGCATAGGATATTTTCTAAGGAAAGCAATGCTGACGCCTGGTAAAATAAAATGGGACGGTTCCCTAGCCCATTCCTCTGCACCACACAACCATTTGCGTGGCCATCAACTTGGTTATAGACCACTCAACAATACATACGAAGCATGGACACCGGAACAATTCGACAAGCACATACGTGAACTCGTTTTGTTCGGAGCAAACAGCATTGAGATTCTGCCAGGAGGTACGGATGACGACGATATTCGTGCTGCGCTTAGTTCTGAAAAACATGGCACCATTCCAGCGGATTGGAAAGATGCTACAGGTTGGCCGTTAATGAAGAGCTCCTTTGATGAGATGATGGTTCGCCTTTCAGAAACCATTCACTCATATGGCGCAGATACATGGCTTTGGTGGCCCAACATGGGCGCAAACTATGAAGATGCATCATGTGAAGCAAGCGAACTGGAAGAACGTAACCGCATTTTCAAAATGATCCCTCATCTTGATCACCTTTTCATTCCAGGCGGTGACCCCGGTGAACTCACTCCAGAACTTCTTTTTTCATGGGTTGGCAAACTGTCAAAGGTACTCCACAAATATCATCCTAACGCTGGCATATGGCTCTCTTTACAATCTTTTCACCAGAGTGATGAGTGGTTAAATGCTTTCCTGGCGCACGCATCAAAAAAGCCTTCGTGGCTCACTGGTCTCGTTTTCAGCCCATGGCAACGCATGACTCTGCCTGTTCTGTGGGAAAAAGTTAAAGACCTCTATCCAATACGTCACTATCCAGACATAGGCCATTCAATTAATTGTCAATATCCTGTTCCGAACTGGGACAAAGCATTTGCGATGACACATGGCAGAGAGGGTTTTAATCCGCGACCTGAAGCGCAAAAAAAAATACATAACATACATGAATCATTCACAATCGGCAGTATCGGATATTCCGAGGGTATTAATGATGATGTTAATAAGTTTATATGGCTGGATCAGGAGTGGGATCCGAACCGGACAGTTCAGGAAACATTGACAGATTACGGCAGACTATTTATCGGTTCTGATGCTGCAACTAAGATATCTGATGGTTTTATAAGTCTTGAACATAACTGGGAAGGCGATGCTGTTTCAAACAATTCTATTGAAAACACACTTAGTCACTGGAAAAAACTAGAAAATGAATTGCCTGATACTTCTGTAAGCAGTTACCGTTTCCAGATGGGACTTATGCGCGCCTACACTGATTGCTGGATACGTAGAAGATTGCTACACGAAACAGATGCAGAAAAGAAGGCACTGGAACTATTAACACAAAAAGGAAAATCTGAGACGACAATACAAAGAGTTCGCGACTTGCTAATTCAACAAGTTCATGACAATGAACTTTCAGAGATGCGTGCTTATATTGACGTAATTGGAGAAAAAATATTCCGGTCTGTTCAAGCTCAAATTTCAGTTGCAAAATACGAGGCGCTTGCATGGAATCGAGGTGCTTTTTTAGATACAATAGACCTGCCTCTTAACAACAAGGCCTGGCTGCTTCATGAACTTGAAAAAGTTGAGTCCATGAAAAGTGAAGAAGAGCGACTGAAAGCGCTAAAAGCTATCGCAACACGTGAAGATCCAGGACCAAACGGCATTTATGAAAATTTTGGTGTATCAGGCAAAAAAGGAAGAAGTGTTTTACTTTCGGGCTGGGAAAAAGATCCTGGCCATTTATCAACACCATTTATTACACATGCACTTGCTTTATTACACCAATCTCCAGCCGTCTTTGAAAAACTTGGACCTGTACCTTTAGCATGGATTAGCAATATTCATGCTTTGTATAACACACCAATAGTGTTGGAATATGAAGTTGAGAACAAATATGCTTATGAACTGCAGATAACTTACCTATCCAACATGTTCGGGCCGGCAAAAATAACGCTAATACTTAACGACACACATACAATTCACAATGATGTTGTTGTTGAAAACAAAGTATTATGCGTGAAGTACCCTCTGCCGGAAAAAGCAACCAAAACTGGTAAACTAAAATTTTGCTGGACTACCCCATCCGGTTACCAGGGGGCGAATATTGCAGAATTGTGGATTCGAAAAATAAACTAATAGAGATCTACACTACAGGTTCTAGCGATATGAGGTGCGCTATCACCCTTTGCTCCGCCATTCTCTTGGCGCACATTTCTTTCTCATTTTAAATTGCCTGTTGAACGACGAAAGACTAGGAAAACCGCAACTCAATCCAATATCGGTCACTGACCGATCAGTAGTCAACAACAGACTCGCTGCCATTGATATCCTGTATTCATGAATGTAATCCATTGGTCCCATACCGAATGTTTTGACAAAGAAACGTCTGAAATGGCCTTCACTCATGCAGCATTCAACCGCCAAATCCGTTACAGAGAGTTCATCTGCAAAACGAGTAGATATTTTTTTGACAGCTGGCGAAAGCCGTTGCACCCAGCCGGCAGAGCGTTGCGACAGGTAATCTTCATCCTTTTGTGTTTGCGGGGCGTGTCTCCGGTGAAGTCCGATTAAGAACTGCAGCATTAATCCGCGGATATTATCCTGATAAAAATGCATTTTAGCGTCATATTCACGAATCATTGCACGGCAGAGAGCGTTAAGTTCAGGGTCAGCCGCTTCTGTCACCCTGTTGCTGAAATTTCGACCTGCCAGCCGCTGTGTATCCAGCAGTGTCATTTCGTTAAGCGCAGGTCCCAAAAGACGAGTGGGATCTGTGGTAATAAACCTCCAGTCGCAATCTTTACCATCAGCAGAGCAGGCCCGGTGAAATTCCAAATGGTTGATAATAAAAACGTCACCAGAAGAAAAGGGAAACACCTTGTTTTCAATGACAAAAAAACCTTTGCCCTTTTCACAGAGGCCGATTTCAAAAATATCATGAAGGTGTACAAAATCAATCTCGCGGTTATTCAGCGTATGCCTGCCTGCATGGAACGGAAATTCGGAAGTAAGTTTAATGGGATTTAGAACCCGCTCCACAATCGGACGATTTGTTTGAAATTGCATAGTTATTGCCTGTTCTTGCGTAGAATGCCCGTGACAGTAGGAAGTATATTATTATTAAAATGCAATATCAACCATTTCCATGGTCTTTCAATACAAAGGAGTCTTTTAAATGGTAAAGAACTACGAAGAGCTCGTTTATGCCGGTGTTTTGGGCAAGGTCATCGGTGTTTATCTGGGACGCCCATTTGAAGGGTGGACCAAAGATGCACTTGTTACGCGGTTCGGACGTATCAACCGTTATGTTCACGAAGACCTTGGAGTTCCTCTTGTAGTCTCAGACGATGATATCAGCGGTACGTTAACCTTTGTACGCATTCTAGAAGATTCTGGTCTGTTTGAAAAAACACCAGTGGAACGGTTCGGTGATAACTGGCTAAATTATCTGGTTGAAAACCGCACCATTCTCTGGTGGGGCGGCATGGGTGTTTCTTCTGAGCATACTGCATATTTAAGACTGAAACAGGGTTACAAAGCTCCTGCATCCGGCTCTATTGCTGTCAACGGAAAAACCATTGCCGAACAGATTGGTGCACAGATATTCATTGATGCCTTCGGCCTTGTCGCTCCCGGTAAACCAGAACTGGCCGTGGAACTTGCCCGCAAAGCAGCAAGCGTATCGCACGACGGCGAAGCGCTCTACGGCGCACTGGTGGTGGCCGCCATGGTCAGTGCTGCATTCGTAAAGAAGGACATGGATAAGCTGCTCGATATCGGTGTGAGTTTTGTGCCCAAGGATTCTTTAATCGCACAGGTGCATCGCGAGGTACGTGCGTGGACGAAGATTGATAACAACTGGGAAAAGACCTACGATCGGATAAAGGAAAAATATGGATACGACAAGTTTCTTGGAAATTGTCACATGATTCCCAACCATGCCATCATGGTCATGGCGTGGGCCTATGCGCCGGACAACTTCCGGTTGAGCCAGGAAATCATCAACACCGCTGGCTGGGATACTGACTGTAACGCTGCAAACGTGGGATGCGTCATGGGCGTCAAGCTGGGGCTGAAAGGAATCAACGCAGATTATGATTTCCAGTCCCCCACAGCTGACCGGATTATACTACCCACAGCTGAAGGAACACGTCATATTACAGACTGTCTTAACGAGTCTCTTTACATAGCGCATATGGGGCGAAAAATCATGGGCGAAGGCGAACTTGCATGGCCCAAAAACAACGCCATTCACCATTTCACAAAACCAGGCGCACTTCACGGGTATATGGCCGAAGAAAGCCGGTTTGAGTCGAGAGGAACCGTTCGTCTTACAAACTGCGACGGTGCGGCACTTCGTGTGGAACTGAGCGAACTTGCGGATTACCGCGTAGGGCGCATTTCAACACCTCTCATGTACTGGAATACTAAATCACAGGGTGGTTACGGCATTATGGGAACACCCAGACTTTATCCCGGACAAAAGGTGACCGTTGTCGGCAAGTGTTCAAAGGCTGACGAAGGGGTTTCAATGCGCCTTTTTCTGCGCCATATTGTAAAGGAGACAAAAGAGGCTACCGGAATGGTTTACTCAAAGGAAATCACACTATTACCCGGCAAGCCATTTTCAATTGAGTTTGAGGCACCATCGGTCGATGGCGCTACCTTCATAGACTTTGGAATGGAATTTACAGGAACAGGACGAAGCAAGGCTGACCTCTTTGTGGATTCGGTTTGTTTTTCCGGTGCACCAACATTTAGTCTGCAATCCCCTCTGATGACGGATACAAATAATAATCCTGTGGGCTTCATTAACGATATGGACCGCTTTTCCGACTTTATTTTCAGACACCGCCAGGACGTCCGTTTTTATGTCAAGAACCAGGGACGAGGCCACCTCGCAATGGGTACAACCGAATGGAAAGACTATTCCTTTGAGTGCGACTACGCACTCATGATGTCGAATTACTCTGGTATATTTGTCCGCTACCAGGGACTTAAACGTTATGTGGCACTTATAAAGACACCAGACGCAATCAAGCTGGTACGCGTCTGTTACGAGGAAGAAGTGCTGGCTGAAGTTCCTATGGTTTGGGATAAGCCAGAAGAGCTCCACCTGCTAAACCTGACATGCAAGGGAGATCTCATTACCGCCTATTGCGACGGAAAAAAACTATTCGATGCAAACGTACCGGAGCTTTCTTTCGGCGGCGCAGGTTTGCTGGTGGAAGAGGGACTGGCCGGGTTCAGAGAAATGCGTGTAAAACCTGTTTAGTGAACGGCTATTTAAAATAAGTATACTCAAAAGTTAAGTTTTACTGTTTACAAACTAGATTCAATCATTTTATTTTACGCCAAGATATATATGATAGGAACCAAACATGTCTAGTTTTCGAAGTAAACTCATTCTTTTCATGCTCAAATACAAACACCTTTTCCAGAAGAAAAGTGATCGTATTGACTATATTGACGAATCGACATCTATTCCCAAACTACGTGAAATAATCGAAAGGGGCGCTGAGAGTTTTGGAAGACTTCCAAAAGGGATGATGTTGGAGCCTATCACAATCGGCGCTCTCTATTGTGAGTGGATTAAGCCTTTAGCACCAGTAAATAATTCTGCAATACTATATCTGCATGGCGGTGGGCTCAATGTCGGTTCGGCAAAGGCGCACCGGGGAATAGTTGCCAAGTTTGTAAAGGGAAGCAATGTATCAGCACTTGTAGTCGACTATGGTTTAGCTCCTGAGAAACCATTCCCGAACGGGTTAAATGATTGCGTTGCCGCCTATGACTATCTGCTTACAACCGGAATTCCTTCGAACAGAATTGTCATCGCCGGTGATTCAGGCGGAGGCAATCTGGTTTTAACAACTCTGCTTGCCTTAAAAGAGCAGAAAAAGAGCCTTCCATCCGGAGCAGTAGCCCTCTCTCCGTGGACAGACTTGACAAATTCAGGCGAGAGCTGGAAAAGCAATGCAGAAGTAGACAAGTTAACATGGAAAAATTCTCAAAACATCTTTGCCAGGAATTATGTTCGAGACAATGATCCAAAAAATCCGCTAATCTCGCCTCTATTTGGTGATTTAACGAGACTTCCGCCGATAAGGCTATACGCTGGTGGACACGAACAAATGCTTAGCGACTCTACCCGTTTTGCAGAAAAGGCAAAAGCTGCCGGCGTAGACATTGTGTGCACAATAGGAGAAGGTTTGTTTCACTGCTATCCAGCCTGTGCTCCCCTATTTCCTGAAGCGTCGAAGGCGATGATAGAAATTTGTGAATTTATCAAAGCAAAATGTTCGGGTACTTCGCAACTATAAATTCAGATATTCACGTATTTACATTTGCTGTGGTAAAAATATTTACCCCTAACTATATCTGATCTCATTTTTCCCTATGTTGGCAACCTGGCCAGCAGCATGGACGGCTTTTCCCTTCCTTAAGCTTGACAATAGTCAATTCAATGCGCCTTTGCCTGGTATCAATCTTTTTGGCCGATTCAATCCAGCAGAGCCATTCATTGCGGGCAAGCGGAGTGATAGCTTCCCACTTTGTAAGAGCTGAACTATCCGCTATAAGTTTAATTTTCAAATCGGCAGCCATGTTGTGAACAACACCCGCACTGATTTGATTATTATAAAGAGATACAGGCATATTGTCTTTTCCTCGTTTTGTGCATTCTCCATGAGCAGAGCGATTCTCCCGAACATCCAGTACAGCTATCGATATTTTGAATAGAATTTACCCCTGCATCTTTAAGGTCTTTAATTATGGGGAGTTTCACATTCAAGTACATTGAACCATTTCGAGTTTCTAAAGAGTCTGGATATTTATTGAAATAAGATGCAGTATCATCTTTTACTTCATAGCAGCATGTTTTGATAGCCGGCCCCAATATTACATGAGTATCGGATGGATTTGTGTCATAAGCTTTATTCATGAAAGAAAGCGCTTTGACAGCTATTAAATCTTTCGTACCACGCCAACCGCTATGCACTGCTGCAATGGCTTTATTAACAGGATCGTACAGCAGCACAGGAACACAATCGGCAGTTTTTATTGTCAGTATTTTACCTGGGACATTAGTAATTAATCCATCTGCCTGCTGTAGTACTGTTGTATTAAATCTCTCATTAACCTGTATGATTTTATCGCCATGCACCTGATCGAGTAAAATAACTTCACCTTCTGCTCCGAATTGCTTCATAAACTTTGAGACATCATTAGTATGTGAATCGCCTGTGGAATCATATGCAGTAGAAAAACCGTATGACAAACTGAATGAGTCCCAAAGAGCATTACGAAAGGTAGTTGTTATCTTCATGTTTCCTGAATATACTGATTTGAATTGCGTATGTTGTAATATTATACTGTAGTTATTGGAGAATTGTAGTGAATAATTCAAAAAAAGGCCAGGACATTATTCTGTCCGATATATCTTTAGATTTGCTTGCACAAGAGGTGGAGCGTTTCCATTCGCTATTCGAAAAAGCACCACTTGGCTACCAATCACTTGATATCGATGGGGTATTCCTCGAAGTCAATCATGCATGGTTAGATACACTAGGATATAAGCGCGAAGAAGTGATAGGAAAATGGTTCGGCGACTTCCTTGCTCCGGAATATGTGCAGGCTTTCAAAGAAAGGTTTCCAATATTCAAAGCACAGGGAAAAATCCACAGCGAATTTTTCATGCTTCACAAAGATGGAAGCAGAAGATACATTGTTTTTGATGGTCGGATTGGGCACAATACCGATGGCACCTTCAAACAGACTCACTGCATTCTAAAAGATGAAACCGAACGTAAACTGGCGGAAAACTACCGCGATGCTGGTCGGGAAATTCTTCAGATTCTTAACGAGTCTGGCGACCTCAAGAAGTCTATTAATGATGTTCTCTCTGTATTAAAAACCACGACAGGGGCAGATGCCGTTGGTCTACGTCTGCAAGACGGCAATGACTTTCCCTATTTCGTTCATGACGGCTTCTCTAATGATTTTCTGTTAGCCGAAAATACTCTTGTTGAACGTGCCAAGGATGGAGGCGTGTGCCGTGACAAAGATGGCAATATCAACTTAGAATGCACTTGTGGTCTGGTCATTTCCGGTAAAACCGACCCTTCAAACGCACTTTTCACCAAAGGTGGAAGCTGTTGGATCAACGACTCCTTCCCCTTGCTCGATCTGCCGCCTGATCAAGACCCTCGACTGCATCCCCGCAATAATTGTATTCATCAGGGATATGCCTCCGTGGCATTGATACCAATTCGCACCAAAAACGAGATTGTGGGTCTAATCCAGCTTAACGACAAACGCAAAGGACGCTTCTCTCTTAAAACGGTTGAAATTCTTGAAGACATCGCAGTGCATATCGGGTCTGCAATGATGCGAAAAAGAGCCGAAGAGGAGCTACGCAAAAGTGAAGAAACTTACCGTGCGCTTGTTGATGGATTGCCAGACATAGTGATGCGCTTCGACCGCGAGGGTCGACATCTGTATGTTTCTGACAATGTGAACACTGTTGTAGAATTACAGGCAGCTCAATTTATCGGCAAAACACATAAAGAGCTTGGTTTTCCTATTGAAATGTGCAAATCATGGGAAGAATCCATTCGCAGAACTTACGAAAGTGGTAAACCTATTGAAAAGGAATTCTCGTTTGATAGCAAACGGGGGCATACTACATTCAATTGGCGATTACTACCGGAATTTGACAAAGATGGAAACATAATATCCGTTCTCTCTATCAGCAGAGATATCAGTAAGCAAAAAAGGGATGAGCATCAGCTTCGGCAAAACCAGTATTATCTCAAGAAAGCTCAACAAATCGGTAAAATTGGCCATTTTAGTTTTGACCCGATTACAAATATTGTTGAAGGCTCCGATGAGCTGCTTCGAATATTCGATGTTGATTCTGGATCCTCTATTCCCTTATTTGACGCATTTGCGAATGCCGTTTATCCTGAAGACGGGCATTTAATTTTCCCATTCATCGATCGCGCGATCAAAGAAGGAATACCATACGATGTCGAACATCGAGTTCGACATCGTAATGGAACTATACTGCATGTCAATGCCAAGGGCGGAATTGCTGATACTCCAGACGGAAGGCGGATGGTTGGAACAGTACAGGATATTACCGACTGGAAACGCATGGAGGCGACTCTAAATAATATCCAGAAACTCGAATCACTCGGCCTTCTCGCCGGCGGTATCGCTCATGATTTCAACAATATTATGGGGGGTATCTTCGGATACATCGACATGGCAAATGTGTCAACCAAAGAGCCGAAAGTCAACTCTTACCTTTCAAAGGCAATGAATACAATAGAAAGAGCCCGCGACCTGACCCAGCAATTATTGACCTTTGCTAAGGGCGGTGATCCACATCAGGAAATCGGACAGTTGTTTCCATTTATTGAAGAAACCGCGCGTTTCGCTCTCAGCGGGGCGAATGTGTCGTGTAAGTTTGATATTCAACCAGACCTTTGGGTCTGTAATTTCGATAAAAACCAGATTGGACAGGTTATCGACAACCTCATAATCAACGCGCAGCAAGCCATGCCTGTTGGAGGTACGATAAACTTGACAGCAAGAAACATGTCTCTTTCAGAAAATGAGCATCCGTCATTAAAAACCGGAGAATATGTAAAAATATCAATAAAGGATTCCGGTATTGGTATTCCCAAAGAATTAATCACCAAAATATTTGACCCTTTTTTTACCACAAAAGCCAAAGGGCATGGACTTGGCCTAGCGACCTGCTATTCGATCATCAACCGGCATGGCGGATGTATTGATGTAGAATCAGAACAGGGTAAGGGCAGCACATTCAAAATATACCTGCCCGCTGCACCAGGAGCTGCATTGGCAGCAGTCAGACTACTAGACAAAAATCACAATGGAAGCGGTACTTTTTTAATCATGGACGATGAAGAAGTAATGCGGGATATTATCGGGGACATGCTTGTATCACTTGGGTATACAGTAATAAGTAAAGAAAATGGCAAAGAGGCTGTTGAATTTTTATTAACAGAAACTAACGCGAATCGCACAATTACCGGGCTGATTTTTGACCTGACAGTTCCAGGCGGAATGGGCGGCAAAGCAGCCATTGAAGAAATAAGAAAGACAAATAAATCTATACCTGCTTTTGTGGCAAGTGGATATGCCGACGACCCGGTAATGAAGAATCCAACAGAATACGGGTTCATGGCAAGCATATGTAAACCATTCAGGAAATCTGAACTTTCTGAAATGTTGAATAAGCATATGAAGCCGAAGGAAGAATAAATGGACAAATCAAATGAAGTTGACTTAAAAAAAGCCAAAGAAAAAGCTGAAGAAAGCGAAACAAAATTTCGCGCAATTTTAGAAAATTCGCGTGATGCTATTGGTGTTTCCGTAAAAGGTACTCATGTTTTTTGTAATCCTGCATACTTGAAGCTATTTGGTTTTGTCGACAACAATGAATTGGTCGGCACACCAATCCTGGATAGATTCCCGAAAAGCCACCGTGATCAAATATTTCAAAACATACAGAATAGAGCGACTGTGATGCCCAGCCCTTCATTCTATGAGTCTCGCTGCATCAAAAAGGATGGAACGGAATTCGACATAGACATGAATGTCGCCACTTTTGAACTCAAAGGTGAAAAATACAGTGTTGGAATAATTCGAGACATTACCGCTCGCAAGCAGGCGGAAGAGGCTCTGAGAATAAGCAAAGACATGCTTTCGGAAACAGAAAAGATCGGTAAGGTGGGTGGCTGGTCATTCAATATTGACACAATGAAGCAAACATGGACCGATGAGGTATATCGCATTCATGAGCTTGAAATTTCACCTAATCCTTCTATTGAACAAGGAATAAATTATTACACTGCAGAGTCCAGACCTATTATCGAGAAAGCAGTGAAACGTGCTATTGAGTTTGGCGAAGAGTATGACTTGGATCTGGAGATAATTACGGCAAAAGGCAACAGACGCGCGGTCCACGCTATAGGAAAGGCGGATTTGAAAAATCGCAGGATTTATGGATTCTTTCAAGACATCACCGATCGCAAGCGGACGGAAGAGGCGTTGCGCAATAGTGAAGAAAAATATCGTCTTCAGTTTCTGAATATGAATTCCTATAATTCATTGTATGAAGTTGTAACCGATAAAGACGGAAAACCGTGCGATTTCAGGTTTATCATGGTGAACCATGCCTATGAAAAATATGTCGGTAAAACCGCGGACGAACTTATCGGGAAAACTTTGCTGGAAGTTTATCCCGAAACTGAACAGTATTGGATAGACAAGATGGCTGAAGTGGCCACTACAGGAGTACCTAGCTGGTTTGAAAACTACAGCAAAGTAATGAATACTCATACCGAAATCAACTTGTTCGTCCCTCAAAAGGGTCAACTTGCAATGACTACAGGTAATATCGACGACCGCAAGAAAGCGGAGAATGCACTGCGGGTTAGAGAAGCGATGCATAGCAAAATGATTTCGAATATCGGTGATGTAATTGTTATAATCGACCAGAACGGTATTAACCGCTACAAAAGCCCAAATATTGAAAAATGGTTTGGCTGGACACCTGAGGATGTTCTAGGTCGCAGCGCTTTTGATAATGTCCATCCTGATGATCTGGAAAAAGGGCAGGCTTTTATAGGGGCACTTGCCCTTATTCCAAGCGGTTCCGATACAACGGAAGTAAGATACCGCTGTAAAGACGGCACTTACAAATGGATAGAAATCACTATTGTTAATTTACTGCACGACACATCGATAAATGGATTTCTTGGTAACTATCACGACATAACTGAAAAAAAGAAAGCTGAAGCAGAGAAGGAAAAGATGGATCATCAGTTAAATCAAATGCAAAAACTTGAATCGCTTGGTGTTTTTGCCGGTGGTATTGCTCATGATTTCAACAACCTGCTACAGGGAATATTTGCCAGTATCGAACTCGCCAAAATTTACTCAAAAGATGAAAAATCAGTCCTCTCTTTAAGTAAAGCGATGGAAACACTCGGAAGAGCCAGTAACCTTTCACAACAGTTACTTACATTTGCTAAGGGTGGTGCTCCTATTAAGAAAGCAGGACCTCTTTTTCCAATTTTAGCAGATGCAGCTAAATTTGCTTTGAGCGGGTCACAAGTTTTGTGTAATTTCAGTATTGATGACGCGCTTTGGAATTGCAATTTCGATGAGAATCAGCTTTCACAGGTAATTGACAATATTGTTATAAATGGTCAGCAGGCAATGCCTTTGGGTGGCAGCATAGATATTTCCGCCAGGAATATTATTTTAAATGATGGCGACAAGTTTGCTCTTAAGGCAGGCAAATACATTAAAATTTCAATAAAAGATCACGGCACAGGAATTCCTGCTGAACATATGTCAAAGATTTTCGATCCCTTTTTCACTACCAAATCAAAAGGACATGGATTGGGCCTTCCCACCTGCTATTCAATAATCTCCCGTCACGACGGATTAATTGAGGTGGAATCGGAGATCGGAAAGGGAAGTGTATTTCATATTTACCTTCCTGCAATTGAAACATGTTCTTTACCTAAAAGTAATATTGCAAACATAGAACACAAAGGCAGAGGCAGAGCACTTCTGATGGATGATGAAGAGGTATTAAGGGAAACTATTGGAGAAATGCTTAAATATTTTGGTTATACAGTAATTACTGCCTCAACTGGCGAAGAAGCCGTTAAAATATTTGAGACCGAAAAGGAAAAAGGCAATGATTTCAGCGTGCTGATTTTTGATTTGACAGTACCTGGTTCCATAGGCGGTATAGGTGCAATTGAACAGATAAGAAAAATCTGTAAATCTACACCTGCAATTGTAATTAGCGGTTATTCAGAAAAAGGGGTTATAACAAACCCCTTGGAATACGGATTTACTGCAAGCCTGAATAAACCCTTTAATTTGGAGTCATTACGCTCTATACTTAGCAAAACAGTGGTTCCCGCATCATCGTAGAACTATGATATGAATTCTCTATCCAAAGAATTACAGGACTCATTCACTGAGCTATTGGCTGATATTAAAAAAGCCGTTCTCTATAATCCTCGCTGGTGGCTAACCGCTTTGAAGATGATCCGCCGGCAGCGTCAGGCGATACAGCAGAGGAAGATGCATCTTGAAGTCCATGGAATGCATATTCCTCCCATGCTAATCGTCAGCGTCACCAACCGGTGCAACCTGACTTGTAAAGGGTGTTATAACCAGAAGTTTCATGCTTCAACTTCGCAAGAGATGAGCGATGATAGGCTTATAGCCATTTTTCAGGAAGCTGAAGTTTTGGGTATTTCATACGTTATTCTAGTTGGTGGAGAACCTCTGTCGAGACCTGGTCTTCTAAATATACTGAGCCAATTCTCTAAAATTGACTTTATACTATTCACCAATGGCACTTTAATAAATGCAGAAACAGTTCAAATATTCAGAAAGCAGCGCCATATTATTCCAGTTATTTCAAACGAAGGCGGGACACATCATACTGATAACCGCAGAGGTGCTGGAATATCAGACGCTGCAACACTAGCTGCGAAAGCACTTATCAAAAACGGCTTAATCTTCGGCAGCTCAATTACTGTGAGTCGTGATAATTTCAGTGAAGTTATGACTGGTGCTCCTATAGATAAACTAATTAAAACCGGCTGTTCACTATTCTTTCTTATCGAGTATGTCCCAGTCACGGAAGGAAGTGAGAGCCTATGCCTTACAGAATCGGAATGTGCCGCACTTCGAAACCGACTCCTCTATTTCAGGAATCGTTACCGGTCAATGTTCGTCGGTTTTCCAGGTGATGAAGAGAGATTCGGCGGCTGTCTCGCCGCTGGTAGGGGCTTTCTTCATATAAATGCTTCCGGAGGCGTGGAAGCTTGTCCTTTTGCACCTGTATCCGACATATCAATAGAGAACGCGACACTTGCACAGGCACTACAGTCTCCACTTATGACAACAATCCGGCAGAATCATGCGGAACTGGAAGAAAGTGTGGGAGGATGCGCGTTATGGCAAAAACGGGAATGGCTTTCAGCTCTTGCACATCAAGTTCAATTTAAAACTAATGCAAATCAATCATAAAATCTATTGATCAACATCTTTTAGTCAGTTCAGAATTTTTATCAGTTTTGTTAAAACATCAGGCTCAAGGGCATGTTCCATTCTGCATGCATTTCGATCTGCCACTTTTTCCGGGAGTCCCAATTTGTTTACAAAAAGATCACGTAGTGCTTCATGCCTTAAAGCGACTTCAGAAGCATATTTTCGACCAATTGTAGTAAGAATAACATCACCATAATTACCGTGCAAAACCAGTCCCTTTTTTACAAGAAGTTTCATGGCTGCTGTTACAGAAGGTTTACGCACCTTCAAGTTCGAAGCAATAACCGTAACACCTGCGCTCTTTCCCGTTCTCTCAATTGAATAAATTGCTTCAAGATAGTCTTCCTGACTTTCTGTTAACTTGATAGTCATACTAAAATATCCTTGAACCAATCTGATAAACAGCAACGGCGACAATCCAGGCAAGTAGAACAGGATACACAAGCCCGAATATTGCAAAACGCCTGCTGCCAATTTCTCTAAACATTGTTATCACTGTTGCCATACATGGTGTGTATAGAAGAGAGAAAAGCATAAAACAGAATGCAATTAACGGTGTGTAGCGCTTTGCGAGTTGATCTCGAAGAACAGGAGATTCCTCTCCCGCATCATTTTCGTGTGCATATAGAACACCTATCGTACTAACAACCATCTCTTTAGCCACAAAACCGGTTAAAAGACTTATTCCCCTCTTATCGTCAAATCCGGCTGGTCTTATAACAGGTTCGATTGTTTTACCAATTCTGCCTATATATGTATTCTCTATCGGGTTT
>JAEUSG010000122.1 GCA_016788315.1 Fibrobacterota bacterium
GGTTTTTTACCTCAAAAGATGGCTCAACGCAAAAACTGCTTTCACTTTTATTATCAAGACCTGTTCAAGTTATTGTCGAAACCATTGCCAAACTGAGGCTGCCGCAAAAACTCCTGTTTACCTTATACGACTATATTACATATTCTGAAATCTATCAGGGATACAAATCATTTATATTGTCAGAAACACGAAAAGCATAACTATGAATAAAACGGCATCCCTAACAGACCAGTGTACCGAACATATTAAGCAGATGCTCCTTTCAGGAGAATTGACAAACAGCAAAGGATTTATCAACGAAAAAGAGCTGCGGACAAGACTGAATGTTTCACGCATTACAATGCGAAGATCCCTTTCGGCGCTTCAGAATGATAATCTCCTGATAAGCATACCTTACAGAGGTTATATCCCCGGTCCTGCTGTTCATATACTGTCTTCTGAAAATGGATACAAAAGCGGTTCATGTCGGACGATCCTATGGGTTAAACCCCCCTCAGAAATACATAAAGAGCTGATGCATGAAAAGCTGACTTTAAATGCCGCAAAGGAAGAGGCTAAAAAACAGGACCTTAATCTCAGTGTTTGTCAGCTTACACCAAAAGAGCTTATACCCTATATTGAAAAGAACAGACACACTATCTTCGGCATAGCTTTAGACTGGCTTGATAATTCAATCGCAGAATCTGTCCGCCTAACCGGTCTGCCGGTAACTCTTGTTGAGGGCTCTTACGATAACATAAGCATAGACAGCGTAATACAAGCCAACGAAAAAGGAACAGAAGCCGCAATTAATAAATTATGGGAAGCAGGACACAAAAGGATAGGCATGGTCGTTTGGGCAATTCCAATGATCCAGCCCGTCCGCAGACGCTCTGCATTTGTTACAGCACTGCTCCAGCGTGGAATTATCGACATGGGGCTAATCGGTTCATCTGCCCGATTCGGAACCGCGGGCGGTCGTGAAGCGACTGCCCGCATTTTCAACAGACCTAACCCGCCAACTGCAATTATAATATGCCATCCGGAAATGGCGTCTGGAGTTATCGACGAATTAGAAAGCAGAAAAATTCGACCGGGCGATGATATCAACCTTACAGTGTGGGGCATGCCGGATACAAAAGAGAGATGGATTGGAAGCAAATCAAGAATGAAAATACCAATGGACTTTATTACATGGTCTAGGGAAGAAATGGGTCGGTTAGTAATCAGGACACTTGAGGCACGCCGAAGCGATCCGACAATGCCTCCTCTTCACATCGAGGTGCCGATATCCCTGATTAACGGATAATCAGGACTGGTCTCGTTATTCTGTTGTCTGCTGTTTCCATTCTCATAAAATACTGACCTGTTGGCAGACCAAGACCAAGTGCAGAGCTGTTTAGTTTGTAAACACCAGCTACATTATATGACGTGTTAGTATTCAACAAACGACCAGAAGCATCAAACAGAGAAAACACTACAGGTACCTGAAGCGCATTATAGTTCACAGACAAAATACTTCCGGTAACTGGGTTTGGTGAGACGTTGAATGAAAGAATAGATTTACTGTTTAAGAATTGTTCCTGTTCTGCTGCTGTTTCAAGGAAAGAGTCATAATACTTCACAGTGCGCCCGCAATATAGATTAGCCAAATCAGGTATTGGTTTTGGCGGTGTTTCTGATAATAAACCTGCAAAAATAAATGTCGGTAGAGGATCTGTTATGATTTTTGAATCATATTTATACCACTTTGAATACCTTTCAAGGCCGATGCCATATGTTGGATTTCGTATGATATCCACACTTGAATCGCGATCAAATACACGCAGATTCATTTTGAAAGTTTTTCCTCGTGCTACTTCTGTAGAAACAAGACACAATGGTATTTTTGCCTCAAAAAGCCAACGACCCGAATAACCTGGTGCTGGAAACCTTCGTGTTGCAGTCTTGACACCGCCAACTCTCGAATCTCCTTCACCAACAGCTATATATGATTTGCTACTATCTGGAGAGGAATTTGCATTTTTGAAATAGTAATTTATACGCCCCTTTAATCCGTATGCAGAATCTGTAAATTTCCTATGAATCTGCAGAAATTTGGAGGTCACAGTTACGGTAGTGTCACTATAGGTAAGACATGGCGGATTGACAAAACTCAATTCTACGCAATCATTATCATACCAACTCTCTTTCGATAAACCTTCATTATGAACATCATCTCTAAAGTCGCAGGAAATATAGAGGTATTTGCTATCATAGACTAATCGCCAAACAGCCAAAAAATCTTTCGGTCCATTCGCAAAAACATGGGGCTTGTCCTGGATTAGTGAAGTCCACTGCCATTCAGCAGCAATATAAATTGGCTGAGCCGCAGACCATTCGGTTTCCTTATAAATTCCATCGACCGAAACGGTATAATCAGCAACCTTCTGTACAGTCCACGCATTATTCCCTTTGGTAAGATTATAAAAGGCAAGAAAACGATCAAGAGTAACAACATTTGAATCAACAACGTAACCACCATAGGCCTTATTTACGGCAGCAAATAATACAAGCAGGGAGATTGCTATTGAGTAAATGACAATTCTTTTAGTTTGCTTTTCCATTTTACCTCCCTATCGTTTATCTTGTTAGATGCAACAATCGATCCAAAATGAAATCACACATAACTGACTACTAAACAACAAATTAAGATACCCGAAACTCCAAACCCTACTTTATATGGTGGCTTTTCCTTCAATGTAGGTCGTATTAGTGATGGAAAAACCCTCAATTAAGTTATATCATTCAATGAGCTTACAACACCGAAACCCCACATCTTTCCGTTTAACTACCAAGCTAGGGCGTAAAGGTCGATCCCTTTCGAAATAATTTACTGATGAGCTGTCTTGACTAGCCCATGCTCCACCTACACTATATCGATAAAGTACCCTTCCATCATCTATTTCTGTATCAATTGGTGTATACATATCGTTATCAACCCACTCTCCAACATTCCCACTAAGATCATATATTCCTTCCGGTGTTACACATTCAGTCA
>JAEUSG010000130.1 GCA_016788315.1 Fibrobacterota bacterium
AGATGGCTGGATTAATGACAGCGCTGGATTGTATCGGACAGGTAGAGGATATGGCTGGATACTTGACGATGCTAATAATGTTGTTTTCGGCGGTAATTTAGCAAGTCCGGCACACACATATCTTGCAAATACAATGGTATGGCCGAGATTTGAAGAGCTGCGTTACCGTATCGACGTGCCTGCCGGTAATTATCAACTGCTTCTTTGCAATGTAAATTCAAACGTAAAACCGGCCCATTTTGTCATATTCAATGGTGATACTTTAATAAAGAACAAACCGGAACGGGACAGAGGATGCTGGACTACCTCACGTGTAACCGTTTCTGGTGATTCAGGATTGCACTTCTATTTACACGGTGCTCTCAGCTATCTGGTGCTTATTTCTGATGATGGCGCTCCATTGTCAATGGTTGCCAATGACAGTTCGTTTGGTGTTATTACTGCCCCTCCATCAACCCCATATGAAGAGGAGAAGAGTAATGTACTGCTTACAAGAGTAGTTAAGGCAACGCCAAACCCATTTAATCCAATAACAAAAATCAGTTTTAATGCTGCAGCAAATGAAGCTGGAGTTTATTCAGTTTATAATATGCGTGGACAGCTCATCAGAAGCTTCATATTTAAAAATAGAGAAAACGGCCCGGCATTAATAACATTTACATGGGACAGCAGGGATAAATTTGGCAGAAATATTGCTTCAGGAATTTATACCGGTATATTGAAAACTAAGGGACGTAAATTTACGCATACTATGGTTCTGGTAAGATAACAAACAGTTTCACAAAGATAGGGGAATGCACATGAAAATTACCGCTCTGCTTTCTTTTGTATTGATGATACTCTTTGCTAATCCTGGAATGGCGGCTTTGAATGTACCGATTGATGTTGGTAACTGGGCAGATGTTTCGCGGGCAGATGAACTGGTAAGCGGCGGAATACCTCTTCCCCGAGGTGCTGTAACTGACTTGAATGCCTTAAAAATTACCGATGCTTCAGGAAATACCGTTCCCGCACAATTCAGAGCATTAACAAAATGGTGGCGTGATAAACATGAAAATGGAAAATCCAATCCATCAATATCATGGGTGCAGTGTAATTTTTTATCTACTGTTGATGTTAAACAAAATACCAGATATTTCCTGAAAGATGGTGGAGGAAACAGTGTTCCTGCAACACCTCTCCAGGTTACAGATGCTGATACAACTGTTACTGTTGTAACCGGCCCTTTAAAATTCGTTTTGAGCAGAAATTCTTTTACTCTGTTCCAGTCTCTTTGGTTTGATGCAAATAATAATCGAACATACGAATCTTCTGAACAGCTGATTAAACAGAGTGTTGATAATGGTGGAGTTATTTCAGCTGGTGACTGGGCTTTAGGCGGCTGCACACCAGGTACAAAACATTTCTCCGGAACTAAACCAGTTGACAGGATAGTTGTCGAAGAGAGTGGTCCGCTGAAAACCGTTTTACGTGTTGAAGGGAGACATTATGCTAAGACAGGAGGCGTTACAAAAGGGCTGCTAGGCTTCCAGGTTTTCATTACGGCATATGCCGGTTCTCCCTCTTTAGATGTGCAGTGGGCTGTCACAAATATTATGCTTGAAGGAGACAGACCACCAAATGCAGGCGGTAGCACATATACATATACAGTCCATCCATTTGAATCATATGATCTCATGCTGAATTTTAATCTGGAACAGAATCTATCATGGAAGCTACTGGGCGAGAGTGAGGTAACAGGAACTGGTACAGGAAGACTATTTCAGAATGGTGAAACCTTTTCCATAACAAGCGGGACCAATGGTAAGGACGCATTAGGGGCAGCAGCATTAACCGATGGCAAGATAACAATTATGACAGCGATGCGTGATTTTGCAGTAAATCAGCCGAAGGCAATATCTGTTTCTGGAAGTCAATTGATATATGAACTGTTTCCAAAAAACGCATCAGGCAATCCTTATGCGCTTGATCCAGCATCCAGAAAGAACAGCCGCTTTTGTTTGACGTTTAAAGCTGGAGGTGCTCAACAGGGTGATTTGGCAGAGTTGACGCAAAAAGTTAATGCCCCTTTACGTATTTTTGCTCCGCAGGAATGGTATCAGGCAACGGGTGCATGGACCAGAGGCTTTGGAGTACCAGCGGGATCTGCATGGAATAGACAGCAGCCCTCAGCATGGACGAGGCTTAACAAAAGTTCATCTAATACATACAGGCATTGGCAGACAGGTCAAACAGTCAAGACCAGTTGGGAATTTGATGGTATGCAGGAGGAGTTTAACGGCGGAGGAGATCACTGGGGACTTACATCGCCATTCTATTCTGCTGTAATGCTTGGCAGTCCAGCTGAATTTGAAGCTGCTGAACGATCGACCTTTTATTTCAATGATATCGTACCGGTTCACAACAGCTGGTATGACGATCCATGGAAAACTTATGACTTTTATCTCAATGTAGAATCGACCACACCAATCAGAAACTTGAGCGTAGTTCATAGGATATCTACAAATACAAATGCCTATCCAGGTTGGACATGGCGTCGTTCGAATACACCGGACGACGGCCACATGAGCCATCATGAACTTCTTGAATACTACAAATTGACAGGCGATTATGCAACACTTGACGCAGTAAAATCGTTTGGTATTAATGCACTGCTTAGCGT
>JAEUSG010000141.1 GCA_016788315.1 Fibrobacterota bacterium
TCCCGGCATTTTTCTTAGCGAACTTCGATTTGAAAAGGCCAAGGAACTTTTGCGAATGACATCTCTGCCGCTTCAAACCATAGCGCAGCAGTCAGGCTTTGCCAACATCAATTATCTGTGCACCGTATTTCGTAAACAGATTGGTCTTACCCCTTTACAATACCGCCTCTTAAATACCGCACGACAAGAAACACGACTCTAACTTTTTCACTGCATCCCGATGTAAGCCGTAGCATTGTAAATGCGCTTGATTTGAGGACGCTTGGTGGGAACGGTCAAACCAGGAGCCGGTTCCCCGTTTGTATAGACCCAAAGGTCTGTTTTGTTGCTTATCAGTATCTCTTCTCTTGTGTCTCCTAGTACATCAAAATGCTGAATCATTACTTCCCACCCTGAAGGAAAAGAGAACTCAGCTACTTGTTTTCCTTTTCCATCAATAAGAACCGGGGGATATCCGATTCTGCGGTAAACCAAAAGATAGCTCCGATTTGTATCGGCCGTCCAACCGTCAACGGTGCTGGCCATAGTCAGCCAACCCTGCATGCTGGTGCGAAAAAGCTGGGTTCCGTCTTTTGTATAGCACGAGACATAACCGCCACCACCAGTTCCCACACGATCAACAAACGCCACTTGTTTTCCGGGCAAAGAGTCACTAAAAGCACCAATGCAAGCGTGTTGTGCGTGGGTCATATTTTGGCTTAGTATTGCTTGACCGGTTGGACTAACAAGAGCACCGGGTTTACTGGTGGCTATCGCAATTTCTAAAACCCCATCACCGTCCATGTCGTCAATATCTATTGCGTCTGCGTGGTAAGGATAGTCGTCAAACGCCGAATAATAGGTGGTATCAAACACGCGGTTCCAGCTCGTATCAGCCCACCTGTAGGACCCATCACTGTTAATCAATCGATGACCAGCCATGACCTCGTCTTTCCCATCACCATCAAAATCGATAGGCAAAGGATAGTGGCCGGTATTAAACGACTTATGCCATAAAAGGGTAAAATTAGAGTCGTAAGCCCAAAGATTTTTGTATTCATCCTTAATCAGGATATCCCGTGGAAAAGAGGAACCTGCAAGGTTGGCAATGATAATGGCATTGTTACTTCCAACCGGGGCACTCTTTTTTTCCGTCCCAGTTTTGCCGTTCAGGATATGTATACGGTAGGGAGCACCACTTAAGTAAAGGACTTCGTTATTCCCATCCCCGTCAATGTCGTAAATCTCAACACCGATGTCCTGTGTGAAATAATTTCCACCGGAACCGGGTACACCATTTTGCCAAAGAATGGTTCCATCTAGCGTTATGGCTGTTAGGCACGAAGGGCCATAACTGAACGACCCTTGCACATAAAGAGCATCGTGTTCACCGTCCCCATTCAGATCCCCAAAGCGAAACAGATTGGAACCATAATTCTTTAAGTCAACCTTGCGAACGCACACAGGCTTGCCAACCCGCTCACCTTGTTCTAAAGGCAAAAACTTATTTACAGCAACATC
>JAEUSG010000146.1 GCA_016788315.1 Fibrobacterota bacterium
GATTTTGATGTAAAAGCGCTGTAAAGAGCTGCTGAATCTGAAGCCTTCCAAACCCAGAATGAATCGACATCAACGGGAAAAGAGGCGTTACCTATTGAGTATATAATCGAACTGCTTGTTGAATCAGTTGCACCTGCAACCAGCAGATTTATTGGAGCAACATTGTCTACATACAGAGAAGCTTTGTTAAGATCAGTAATGGATGCCCATGTACCTGTAAATCCTGCACTGACGGTAAAAGTCAGGGTATCATTAACCGGCTCTGATAAATTGATGGTGTCAGTGATGGTATCATTTACAAATGGCGCAAAAACTGCATAGGATGAATCAGCAGACGCAGAACTGTCAATTTGAAAACCACCACTCTGTTTTGTTCTTACCCATAGCTTGACAAGTTCAGTATTTTCCGGAAGTGAGGATATTCCGCCGATTTTGACCTGAACCGATGCTGTGCCGACCCTTTTAAGCTTGAGAGTTAGTTTGTTTGTTACTCCTGTAACAATCCGCTTCATTTTTGCACCGGCAGACCATATTCCTTCAGAACTTTTCGCGGCAACACCAACATAGTAAACAGCCGCATCCTGGAGCGTATCTATTGTTATCGGCAATCTGGAAGCAGATGTATCAAGTTTAAAATGAGGGGAAATTGTTTTAAAGTTTCCAGCTATAAGAGCAGAATCAGGTTTTACAAAAAAGAAGACTGAGTCTGTATTCCCGGAAAAAGTGAATGAAGCCGGCACAGTGAACTGCACACTGGAATCGGTAATTTTTAAGAGCGATATATCCGGTATGAGCGGAGACGAATAATCTCCCGTTCGGACAGTATCTCCGTTACCCGTTCCGGATGCAGTCGAAATCGTACCCCATCTGGCAGAGGCATCAGTGATTGCACTTACACCGCATGTTGCAGTAACAAAGTATTTCTTATTGCTGCTCATACCTTGCATTAGAACAACGAAAGTATCCCCAGCTATTGCAGATTTGGCAATAACGGTATCGGGGGCCCACTGTGGATTTGTTTGATAATCTCCTATTGCTGTGAATAGTTTTATCGTGTCAACATTTGCTTTAAGCTCATTGAGGTTGTATAGCGTGCAAATAACTCCAGAGTCACCTCTTAAAGGCGTCACCGTAGCAGAAATTCTGATTGGGTTGGCTGGCTGTGTCCAGAAGGCTCTGATGTTTATACGCGGAGACCAAATACCGGAACTGCTCTTTACCGCCAAACCGATATAATATTTTTTTGAACTCTGCAGACCAGTGATTATGATATTATTGGGACAGCCGCCGGTTCTGATTGATGCCTTTGTAATTGTGTCAACCGGAGTAAGACTTCCGGAGAAATTAGCTGCAAGCGAAGCAGAATCTGATTCTACAAACAGGAATATTGAATCAATTGTTGCAGTATCTGGAATAGCAAGAAGCCTGTCACAGCTATCAAGGATATAGACCAAACTTGCCGTATCCGTTGACATTGGACGTACATGTAAATAGTTAGGAACCTGCGAATAGGTAATTGCGGCTATTAATAATGAGAAAAGCAGATACTTTTTCATGGCTGTAAAAATCCTCTCAATGTGATAATCCGATACTATTTCGAATCACAAAAGATAAGCCACTTCACCCTACCTGCACAACGGTTGTATACAAAATCCTCTTGTTTAGCATATTGAACACGTGTTTAATAAACAATACATATGTGATCTAGATCACATATGTATTAGATTTAACTCAAAAATTTGAAATAATCAATAGATATTTTAGCGAGAAAGAACAACTTTCAATTTTCCAGAGTATTTAGCACTCCGAAGTTTTACAATGTAGACTCCGCTTGAAAGCTCTTTTCCATCACCATCTTTACCATCCCAAATTGTTGCGAACACTCCACCGGTTGAAGATCCTTTCATGAGTGTTCTTACAAGCTTGCCATTGGCATTATACACAGACAACTGATAACTTGCATTGGAAGAGGCTGATGGAAGTGAAAATGAAATGCGCGTTATCGGATTAAAAGGATTCGGTGCAGCATTCTTTAAAGAAAAGCTCAACCCGTCCCCCTTCATCTTTTCTGCTCCAACTCCAGTTATAAGAGTTGATACATTTGATATCTCAGAAACATTGTGCGCAGAGTCAAATGCCACAAGAGCAAAATAGTACCTGCATAAACTGTCAAGTCCTGTTACTATGAAATTCTCAACCGTACCAGCGGCGGCAGGAACAGGATTGTTTGCAATATTCTGAACAGCCCAAAATGCAATCTCAACAGAATCTCTGTATCGTTTTGCTTTGTCAAGTAGAGCTGTTCTGGAATACGGCAATGGTCCATTAAAATCAGGCCACCCCTTCCTGGTTACAGAATCCCAGGGCGATACGATGTCTACAATAGGCACCTTTGCATACTTAATCTGATACTCCTTGGCACGTCCGGTCGTTCCGTTGTTGCCTGGAGCTGTCCAGCTAAGTTTAACTCCAACCCCCTGAACATTCTCTGACGTAAGATCCTGAACTTTTGCCGGAGGGGTACGATCTAAAGAGTCCCGTGTATAGATTGCCTCAAAAAGATTGATCACTTTTGAATCAAATCCATCCGGTTTGTGCACCTTTGCACCTTCTGCAATTACATTCCAGACATCAGAGCGCCCACTTAACAGGTAGCCGAAAATCATACCTCCCAATCCTTCAGCCATGCTACTGGTAAATTCAGGGGTACCTGTACTGCTGCAGAGATGATAACGAGCCCCCATCTGCAGATAATCACCATAACCTCCGTAAATAAAACCGGTGTAAGTTGAACCTGACATACCTGCACGCTGTTCTAAACTTTTTGCTGAAAAAATCAATGCATCACGTATCTCTCTGTTTTCTGTCAATAAATAATAGGAATAAAGCATTTCCTGGGCAATGCCGATCATAAAGTCATTCGCAGCAAACGATCTTGGAAAAGCAGTATCTGTTGGGTGTTTTACTTTCCAGATATTTAGAACACCTGCATCAGTATTGGGCAGATAACTTCTGTCATCTGGCTTAGCCATATATCCGGTCGGATGCTGTTTTACAAAGTTCCTCATGGAATATGCTGCAATATCCATTGTCCTTCTGAATCGGTCATCACCTGATACTTCATATGCATGCGCAGCTACAATACCAGGCCGTGAAATATAACGCTGCTGCATAGGCATAGCAAAGATACTGTCAAGTACAAGAGGGCGCCGTGGAGGCCACTCCGGGTTTGCCGTAAAGTAACAGTACCCCATAACACTTGCAATAGCACGTGCACCCATAGCTAGAATTGCATCCTTTGTAGCATGGTCGCCGGTTAATTGATAATACTCAATCTGCTGAAGCTGCGGCATGTGTCCATTATCCGGCGTATTTGATCTGTAATATGTCCAACCTGGAAAGTTTACATATGTTCCGTTCCATGTTATGTTGTTGGTTGGACCATGGTAGCTTGTTAAACCGTTAAGATGATTCTCGGCTCCTAAGAACCAGTCAAGTTTCACAAATGGATCATCATACCATGAAAACTGAACTGGAACAATGTCATTGAAATAAAAGGTCTTTGATTCGGGATCTTCAAAAGTTTTAGGATCGCCTGTCATTAAATACTCAAAAAAGCGTGATGTGAAATTCCAGTGGTCTCCGGCACCGTTAAATTCTGCAATCTGTCCATATGTAAACCAGTTTACCGGGGAGTAATTATTATCAGGAATATGCTTTACAGGAGTGGATGATGTCGTTACCTGGCGAGTCCAGGCAGTTGGCGCTTTGCGCTGCCATTTAGTTGCGTTTGGAATGCCAAGCCCTCTATACCACGCTCTACATGACTGATACCACTCGCGCGGAGCAAGCATACGAAGAGGGGTGTTAACAGACTTAGACAATGCTGTAAGAGCGCCGGAAGCCAGTGCTCCGGTACCAAACTGAAGGCGGAATCTATGGTTCTTTCTTGTATAGGGATCCAACCAATACTTCACACCAGTCCCTGTATCAGGGAAGAGTTCAAGGGAAATCTGTCCCTGTTTTACAGAGATACCTTTGGGGACATTCGGAGTAAAATCTCTGAGGGCAGCCATAACCGATATACTTCCATCGGAGAGTCCGGCAGCACCCAATGCATCAGTTCCACCGGCTGTACCGGTAAGCGAAAAAGCTCCTGTCTGCTGAAGCAGCTTTACAGGTGTTGAGGTTGCTGAACCAGTCACCTCTGTTGCACCTAGAACGGTATAATTCTGAGAAGCACCCAGTTTTAGATTCATGACAAGGCTGTAATTTGTAAATGGCCAGACATATACCTTATATGGATCGGATGTTCCTGTCTGTGCAGGTTTCGTTCCTTCCATGTAAAGATTTGTTACTGCCCACTGGACATCTACAAATGGCGTTCCTGCAAAAGCAGTAATAAATACCTGGTAATCATATAGACCTTTGGTTACTCCGCCCGTTGCGGCATAGTGGCGCCCTTCAACACGTAAAACAACCTTCATGGGGCCATTCTCTTCGACAACTATTCTAACAGGTGCAGCTGTTGCTGTTGAATGAACAGTTCCTGGAACACACCCCTGATCAGCCCAGTCTCCAGCAGTAATAAAGCCTCCATTAGCTGTACTGCTTTCAATAATTTTTTCGGTCGCATCAAATGTGCTGTTACCATTAGCATCAAACCACAATTCATCGAAGAGGTTGAATTTTGTTTTTGAAACAGTAAACTTCACAAGTCCATTAGAAACAGTCAAAAACGATGCATCCTGAACCAGTGTGACAGAAGTTGTTGGAGTGCTGTTTCCTCCGCCATCTTTAAGGAAAAAACGTGCCGATGATTTAGCTCCAATCGATGATGGTTTGAAATCGCAAAGTACCCATTTTGCCGAGGGATTGGTTGTACTGCCGTTGTTTTTCTCAACCCACCATTTGGATAGGACTCTGAACTGTGCAGGAACAACCGTTCCTGATTCATTTGTTATTTTAAGGTTAGTTACATCTGTTATCATTCCCCGGGGCAGACATATACCCTGAGTAACCGGTTCACCGTTTCTGGCAATATCAGCCCAGTTGTTTACATCAAGCGGAACGTTAAGCGCGGAGAAAGAAAACACTACAGCGCCCAGCAATGATAATGCTGATTTCTTAACCATCTTTACCCCCTTTTTTGTCGAACAATCGAACGAAACTAGTCTTAAGGCAAAGATATCTTAAGTTAAGCGCTAAAACAAGTATTTAATTATCACCGAACTAAAGTTATTTTCAGCTCTTTTTCTACAGTGATCCCTGATGAAAACCTGACTATAAGAAGGCCTGATGCAACGGATTTATCAGGGGACCAAAGTATGGTGTTTGCAAATAATGCTTTGGTTAAATCTGCAACCAATCTCCCCTTTATATCAAACACCTGTATTGAAGTTATGTTCTTAGCCTCAATTGGGAGCGATAGCTTAACCGTTGGATTAAATGGATTAGGTACTGCTCTGTAGGAATCAACAGCTTTAATTCGTTGATTATCTGCCGTTCCTGTTATTAATCTGGAACTGTCAGAATAGTATACTTCAGAAGTGAAAGGCTGCAGAGTAACAACCGCCGGAGCAGGTGCACCACTTAGCGTTTTCAATCCACTCGGCAAATAAATAGTACTGTCATAATATGAAGTGTTGCATAAAAGAAAGATTCTTGAAGAAGAATTGAAAGTATCCGCCTCGACTTCAACAAGAGATACATTATCGAGCCAAAAGAGGCTGTCATTATGCGAAGGATTGAAATCAATTCTGCATGGAGAGTCATTTACCGTAGGTGTAAACAGAACTTCGTGATTTTCTCTATCACGTCCCATTGGAAGCCACAGTGTCTTAGCAACCGTAGACCACGGGTTGTTGGACTGCCTGACAACGGGCAAAATCTGTCCTGCATAAGCGGAAACAACACTGAACTTGAGCAGATACTTATGATCCTTTTTAAGCGCAAATGAGTTTGACACAATTATCGGCTGCCTTGAACCATCCCATGGTGAAACAACTTTTAGACATCCACCATCCAGCCCGTGCCCAGAATCCCTCGAGACTGTACAGGTGCCGCCCGGCCAAATAGACCAACCGGATGAATTAATATCAAAAGCGCCATTTATTATCATTTCGGTGCTGACAACTTTTTTTAGTATCCATGGATTCCAATAAACATGAGAAATTTTTGAAGCACCATCCTGCCCCATATTCTGCTGCCATTCAGAAAGAGTGTAGGGAGTATTACGATAGTTTATTACCGCTTTGTTAAATGGATTCCAATATGTATTTGTATCCCATATACCGAAATTGGAGGACACAGCAAAAGTGCTGTTAGCCCCAAAAGGAATCTGCTCCGAAGATAGAGAGACCATTCTGTTGTTATACATGAAGTTGTCGGCCATCGGAATCGGTTTATCTGGATAATCATTCTCTGCATATCTGGCCTGATAGTTTCTATTATCAAACATAGTGTTGTCACGTACCTTTATCCGCCTGGTATTATGCAGAAAAATACCATTGTCAACACAAAACGCAGTTGTATTTCCCTCAATAGTGATATCGTGACCGTAATCATCAATGTATATACCCTGCCCAGGATGATAACCTTTATTTGGTGTGCCATCATTTGAGCTTCTGGTATTCATAATAACATTTTTACGTATCACAGTACCGGCGACACCCGATGCGGTTGTATCTATCTGCCACCCTGTGTATATACCCCCGCCATCATCTTTGGAAATGCAGCAATTTGTTATATAGTTTTGCTCAATTAGGGCAGCTCCATATCCATTCCTAAGTCCAATATATCCTATACTGTCAATTCTATTCCTTCTGACCGTAAGATTGGGGCCGGATACTTCGAGCGCCACACCCGAACAGCAGTTATCGGACATCCCGCTTGCGGTTAGGCGCGGAATTGTTGCGATTGACTTAATTGTATTGCCTTCAACTACAGCATTACTGCCGTATGTAGTATGAATTCCGTAAGTATTGGCGCCGATTATTGTATTATCCGCTATCAGATAATTTGATGGGGTTTCAAATACCTGAATGCCTTTTTTATCCGGATAGAGAATTGTATTACCTGTAATTCTTATTCCGCTTCCTGAAGCGCCAGGGACACTTATTGCACTCTCACGGTGGCCGAAAAGAGTAAATCCATTAATTGTCACATATGAATTTCTGTATAGTACTATTCCAAAGCTATCAACTGACATCTCAATTTTATGACCGGCAGGTGATGAATTATCCGGCATTCGGAAATATATTTTGCCTGCTGCTGCATCATGATACCACTCACCCGCCGTATCGAGTGCAGCAAGTGCATTATTGATAAAGAAGCCCCATTTTGAGCGGAGACTATAAACGGGAATAGCATTTAAAGTAATTGTCAGAGGTGAAACTATGCAGTTTGTGATAGTCTTACTTGCTATTGTCCAATGTTCCGTTCGTATGTGTGCCCGCGCATCAGTCCAATTGACAGAATTAGCAGCATTTGATCGCATTGTAAATGAATCTAGAACAGTATCAATTGTGATGTAACCTGAATTTGGATGCCTGGCGAGGATCATCGGCTTTCCATCCATAAAGAGAGCAACTGAAGGCATGCTGAAATCAGCTACATAAGTGTTTCCGGAATGCACACTCCAATTGCCGGTTACAGTTCTGGTACCATTAATCACCGGGGAGGCACCGCTTCCATAAGAAGAGAATACTAATTGATTACCCGATGTACCCGATGATGTTATACGTAGTGTTCCCGTCCAGCTATCACCGCGTTTGAATAAAACTGTGTCTCCTGCTGTAAATGCAGTGCTGCTAACTTTACTTAGTGTCTGCCATGGGGTTGCCATATTGCGCGCCTGAAGCGCAGTATAAGAGTCACTTCCAGTGGTTGAGACATAATAGGTCGCAGAGAAAATTTGATATGCGAAAAGAAACGATAGAATAAGGTATGTTTTCATAAGAACAAGATAAATAAAAGGGCGCGGCCATCTCGACTGGTAACTCTAATAATGAATATTAGCTCGATGACCGCTTAAAAAATAACCTTAAAGCCTAAAGTTCCCAGAGAATGTTCATTATCATATGGATTATCATCAACAAAACAGTGGTTATAATACAATGTTGCAATATTGTCAAACGCAAGAATCACATAGTTAACTTCACCGGATATTTTAGCAGTTACTTTATCATCCATGCTATACCAGAAATGGTGATTGATATCAAAAAATATAGTCTGATTTCTGAAAAGCCCAAGATGGTAGCGCACTAAGCCTGAAACATCGTATTTGTAGTTATGGTTATTTCCGATAAGAGCAGCATCGCCACGAAAATAATAACCCGCATTTAGATTTACATCAAACGAATTGCGCAGTGAAAAATCACGGTTATTATACTTCTGAATTAAGTGGAATGAGTACGCCCCTTTTGTGCCAAAACCACCCTGTAAAACATTCCACCAGGTCGACCCGCCAGGCTTCTCCTCTCGACTGAGTGTATGAATGCATTGATGATAAAGAGAAACAGTAGCCAGACTCTTTCTAAATGAATACCTCAACTGCGGCGTTAAAGTGTAAATAATTTTGTCAAGTTTGACTGGAGTTTCCGGTAGACGTGCAATACTCGTTGAAGCAGCAGTTAAAAAATCAAAAGTGAGCTCTTTGTAGCTAACCATTTCTGTATTTACAGCCAAATCGGATCGATACCCTGGTCCAAGTTCACCAAATTTAGGTTCACCATAAGGATGGACACCAAGCGTAACCAAACCATTTGCACGAAAAAGCATTTTAAAATTTGAAGCGGTACGCAGACTATCAGTACCGAAGGAAGCAGCAGACAGCAAGGTGATGCATAATGTGAATATTTTTAAAATCATTTTGTACTGATACTCCTGCCAACTCTGAACCCAACGCCATCAAACCGTCTGAACGATTCTCCATAACTTCTGTTTGCAGCTCTAAGATTCCATAGATATTCGTTCCAGCACCCGCCACGTACGACACGATAGGGAAACTTCTTCACATCTATAGGCCCGGTCGGGTTTAAGGAATCACTTGCTTTGTAATAATTAGGATCATAACGGTCTTGACACCACTCCCAGGCATTTCCCAGCATATCGTATAGACCATATTGATTAGGACGAAGCGTCTTAACTTCTGATAATCGTTCAACAATGACAGCATAAAATGAAGCACTATCTTTATTGTCTCCCCAAAAATACTCAGAGCCGCTTCCTCCGCGGGCTGCATATTCCCATTCTGCTTCTGTGGGTAGACGATACCCCTCTCCCAGCCAATTGCAATAAGAAACAGCATCATCCCAACTGACGCCGGTCACAGGAAGGTTCAACCACTCTTTACCCGATAAATCATCGGCCTTTTGTGGGAAAAAGCGCTTATTCCACCAATATGGCATACGGCAATTACCGCTTTGTACACATTTCAGATATTCCCATATTGTTACTTCTGCTGCACCAATGTAAAATGAGTCAATTTGAACTTTATGAACAGGCTTTTCATCTTTTTCGCCATTAAGACTTCCCATGTCAAACTTTCCAGCTGGAACCAGAATCATATTTATAGAGTTCGTATCGGAAGAATTACCTGAGAATAGTAAGGTAATCAAAAACAAAAGGATAAAAGCAATTTTCATTATCACTCCAAGCGCAGCAATTCTATAAACTATTTAATTAAACTGCAGTGGAATTGCTACTGGTTCAAAGTACCTGCGCACATTACCACCCAATTGAAACTTTGTATTGGTGCCGCAGCCCCATAGTGTCCCATCTTTCTTAACAAATATTGCATGGAAATATCCCAAAGCCAGCATTTGTACCTCTTCCAGAACGACTTTAGGCCGTGAAATAAAGTCCCCATCATTATACCCATCACCTAATTGAGCAGAGGAATTATCGCCCCATGCCCACACCTTTCCGCTGCTATCAAGAGCCATGAAGCTTGGATAGGAATTTGCATCCCGTGCAGCGACAAACTGGTGAATACCGGTCAAGATGGGGTGCGGTGTTTTAAAACCTTCGGTGAGAGAATCCTGACGAGATGGAGGCGGCGCAGTTATCCAATGGTTACCCCACTCGTAAAGCACCCCATTTTCTTTTAGGATTAATGCCCTCGACGACTCTATCCAGAACTGGGTAACAGAATCCATATATAACTTTACTGAATCAGAATGATACACTTTGTAATAGAAATAAAGTTTATGCGTTAACTTCTCTAATCTTGGGCAGATGTGACTACGGCCACCAGTCGTGTACTCCAGCGGCAGAAAGTTTTTATTCATACTGCTGTCATATTTTGTGTATGACGGTATAAAATGCTCTGGTTCAGTTCCAGAAACTTGTATAACATTGAAGCCAAGCGGATAAAAACTCCAATTAGTAAAGCCTGTCTGTAGCATTGCAGGTGTCGTGTATGCAATCGGCCTATCATTCCATCCATCAGCGTATCCAAGAGAATCGCGGCCATCTTCGTCTATTCTCAACCCCCAGCCTATCAATATGCTATCTTCTGTAAGTAGCATGGTTCCAGTTGGTGTCAATATTATTCTAGCTATTTTTTTGCCCGTGAGCTGGGCATTACCAGCGCGTTCTTCAACCTCTTCGTCATCTATATTTATAACAGTTTCACAGGATAATAGAATAAGCAGTAAACTAAAACAAACAAAGAGTAATATCTTATTCATTTTTGCCACCAATTCATACGAAAGTAGGTTACTGCCCCTTCTTTGTATGGCATTATTAATAAAGTTGAGTGAAGATTTTTGGAAAGACCGTACGCGAATTCCCAACTTTTAAATCGAACAGCACCCTGCATACCTATTCCTGGCAGTAATTCACCAAAACCACCAGTAAGAGAAACTGAAAGATCTGCAGTAATATTCTGCATACCAATCTGTCCAAAAAAAGATTTCCGGGACATCTTCATGTTTCCTTTAAGATCCGCTGAGATATAATCCACACCTATCCCACTCTCTGCATCATAAACACGAATAGCGCTTTTTGCCGCAAGTTCCGCACCATGCTCTGATATAGCATTAGCGCTACCAATAAGCGGTATCCTCTTTTCAATCGGAATAGCTA
>JAEUSG010000153.1 GCA_016788315.1 Fibrobacterota bacterium
TTACAAGATCATTTATTGAAATGTCGGTAAGTTTTCCTGATTCAGCAAGTGGTTTGATCTTCTTGCGAAGTGTAAGAAGGGCTCCTGCTGAAGCTTTCATGCTGACTGTGTACTGGGCTGTTTTGGCCAAAGACTCTTTCATGCGTGAAGCGATGATGGATCTGATACCTGAAAGTGGTTTACCTGGAGGCAAAAGATCACTTTTCAGAATAAGATCAGCAGGGCCTGAACCGGTGGCGGGAGCTCTCCAGCCCTCTTTAAGGTAAACAGATGCGGTTGAAGATACCCTAGGGCCGGTTAAAAAACTCTTTCTAAGATCCTCTTCAAGAATTCTGCCATTAGGACCGCTTCCGCTCTTAGGTAAAACAGGAAGATTATGAGACTCCAGATAGCTTTGTGCCCTAGGAGAAAGTTCGCCGAAAACTGTTGCCGCAGGCGCAGTTGCAGGTGCTGCCGTAACTGATGATGCTGTTTGCACTGGTGCAGCAGATTCAGCAGCTGTAACAACAGCCTTTTCACTGGTTGCCTGTTTGGCGGCAACCGGCTTAAACTCTGCAGTGGATTCACCAGCCCTACCGATTACTGCGATATTTGTCATAACCGGAACCAGTGTTCCAGGTTCGGCAAATATTTCAAGAAGGATGCCATCTTCAGGGGCTTCTAATTCAAAGGTCGCTTTGTCTGTCTCTATGTCAGCCAGCGATTCGCCTTTTGTAACGATATCACCTTTTTTCTTTTTCCAGGAGGCGAGAAGACACTCTTCAACAGTATTTCCCTGCCGGGGCATTAAAACTGGTGTTGCCATATTATTCTTTATCCTTAAAATTCTGCAGAAGAAATTCTTCTGCCTCAATCGACCAAAGCCCCTGGTTTCTATCGGTTATATCAGCGAGTTTAGCAAAACGGCTGTCGGTTTTGGCAAACTCACGGAATTTATCAATTGCGGTCAGAGGCAGGCTGACGTGGGTATAAATTAACTTTTTTCCGCCCGGGATTTCAGGTAAATGAAGTGTTGTTTCAGGAACAGCATTTAAGCCGCCGATGTGAGTTATCATAACGGCTGGATTTATTCTGCCTTCAGACATAAGTTTCAGAGATTCAACCATGTCATCTGTGTTACCACCGCTGGTACCAACAACATGAGTGGCGGCGTAGTGTACATTATAGAAATTGAATGCAGCTTTGAAATCAGCTTTGCTTGGACCTGCAAAAAAATTCAAACAGCCGTCATGACCAAGTAGCCGATCTGCCATTTCAACAACAGGAGCTACAGGTGCAAATACAAAAACATCATCGTAACCTTTGTCGTCTGTGAGTTTTCTGAGATAATCTTCACCGGTTTCAGGCAGTGAAGTATTAACATAATGAAGCTTTACACCATTTTTCGCAGCTTCACTTTCTGGGAAGAGTGATTTTGCCCGATCAAGACGCGCCTGATCAATTTCTGTCACAACAAGTAACGATGGTTGTCTGTCGCAATGAATAGCATAATCTATTGCACCAAGTCCCATTGGTCCACCGCCGGCAAGAATAATTACTGAACCATCTTTCTTTATACCCATATCGTGAACATATGAGCCGCCTTTGGTGTGATAGTTTGCATGAAAAGCGCCGACAATGCATGACATAGGTTCAGAAAGAGAGGCCGGGAAAAAACCTTTGCCGGTGTATTGCAGGAGACAGTTCATCTCCATCACTTCATTCGGGATTATTACATGTGTTGCATCACCGCCGATAAATCTATATGAATATCCCGGTGCGTCAAGCGTTCCTTTGTAATTAAGGGCAGGTTGAATGCTGAATTTGTCACCAGCTTTATATTTGTTCTGCCATTTTTTGCCGACCTGCAGCAATGTGCCGCTGAATTCATGGCCGATAATAACAGGATTTGTTGCAATATCATCCGGAACCCGTTTGTGTTCGCTGCCCTGAATAGAGGCTTTGTATGATGACATGCAGAGGCTGTCAGACTGAATTTCTGCCAGTATTTCATCATCTTTAATTTCAGGTAGATCGAATGTATCAAGACGAAGATCTTTTTTACCGTATAGGCGGACTGCTTTGGTTTTCATATGTTTGTTCCTTTGCCGATCTTCTTAAAGTGTTCTATTCGCTCTTTCAGTGATGGAAAACGATTAATTGTTTCAGCAGAGAAAAATGCATTATTCATATCCTCTGTAGCTGCCTTTTCGTGGCCTATAAGTGCCCATGTCATATCAATAAGATGGCTGAATTCCGGTTTTGCTAACGCCTGACAGATAAATGACTGACGGGAAGAATTAATGTCTTCGCCTGAAATTTCTAAAAGTCCATTTTCAGCACACAGTTTCTGGATTCTGAGCAACTGCGGTATTGTATTTCTGGACGGCATATAGGTAACCGCGCGGAAACCGAGCCGTTTAAGTTCGCTGAAAAGCAGATCAAGATAGCTGTCCTCGAATGTCTGTGTTTTTTTATCACCTGTTAAGGAATCGCCTACATCGCCGAGATATGCATAAGCAAGAATTGAACCGGTAGCGTTCGCAA
>JAEUSG010000184.1 GCA_016788315.1 Fibrobacterota bacterium
CCGTATTATCTAACAACATCGACTATCTGGAATCTGCCAAACAAAGAGTGGATCTAAATTTTGTTTTTTCATCGGTCCCAGGTTCAAGCGGTATGCGCCCCGACTATTCACTACACCATCACGAATACCAGCTGCATACCGGAAGCTACGGAGTCCAGTTTGCACATGATGGTGCGCGTTACCTTTACTTCACACAAAACACATCATATGCACCATCACCAATTAGAAAACAGAGATTCATGGACTATGTTGCATATGGCATCTGCTGGTCAACATACAACCGATATTTTACCCCTTCTGTTATAGGACGAAGCATAACACGGTCGGGAGCTGATGCTTCAGAAGGTTTATTCGCAATGCTGATTTTATCAACTATGCCAGGTACACAAAAAGAGCTTTTTCTTAAGGCTTCCTCAAAAATGATTGAAACATGGACTACTCGACTTCCTGTTGCAATTGCCGCAACTTTGTCAGGACTATCGCAAGAAAAAGAGTGGCCCAGCGGTTTTAGGCACTACCCTTATTCTGATCTTTCCATAAAAAGAAATAGCTCCTATTTCGCTACGCTTAAAACACTGTCCCCACGTACAAGTGCTGGCGAATACGTAAATACAGAAGGCCGGAAATCATGGCACCTTTCTGACGGTTTCCTTTATCTCGTCTTAAAAGGAAATGAATATGCAGCCAACCACTTCTGGCCTACATTCAATTGGACGCGCTTTCCTGGTACTACAATAGAGCAGAAGCCCTACCCAATGCCAGCCGGTAACGCTATACTCGGAACAGGTAAAGTTGACTTTTCTGGAGCGACTTCGATTGATGACATTGGCGTAACAGCCATGCAATTCGGTGGAGTTGTAAGTACTGCTCTACCGGGCCTTGAAACTTCTTTGCAGGCAAAAAAGAGCTGGTTCTTTTTCGGCAAAGAGATTGTCTGTATTGGCAGTTCAATAAACTGCTCATCCGATTCTCTTGTCGAAACCGTTATTGACCAGCGTAGACTCAATTCCGAAAACTCACCACTGATAATTGACAACACAACTAAATCAACTTCACTTGACGGTGAAAAAAAATATCCTTCGGCTAAACACATCTATACTGACAGCATCGGCTATTTTTTTCCGGAATCATCTATAATTTATGTAAGCAGACTAAAGCAAAATGGACGTTGGAGTGAATTAGGACAGGGTGACACTGTATTACGACAAAGTCCCGTTCAGACAATTCACATTAACCACGGTCGACGTCCTTTAAATGGCTCGTATGCATATGCTATGCTTCCTGCCATTTCACAGTCTGAATTGGCTGCATATTCTTTAAATCCTGACATTTCGATTCTGGCCAACAACGACTCTGTTCATGCTGTTTACAACAAAGCTAAAAGCACAACTGGAATAGTGTTCTGGAAGGCATGTTCATATAATGGTTTAACGGTAAATCTTCCGTGCATAATACTAAAAAAAACACTGCCGGGA
>JAEUSG010000206.1 GCA_016788315.1 Fibrobacterota bacterium
AGAAATATTTGAGTCTATATAACGGTGATACTGGTGAATGGGCGTATCAATTTCGCTTTTACCGTCACAACGAATGGCTTCCGTTGCATATAAATGCACTTCAGTATGGCTCCAGTTATTCTTTCAAAAAGACAGACGATGTAATAAGACGCTGTCTGGAACCACATCAGAAAACATTCTATGCACTGGGCAGTCGTTATAAAGAAAAATCTGAATACGCTCTGCTGTTGAGCAGTATCGCAAAAGAGCGACTTCTGTTTCTCGACAGAAATAAAGATCACGTAGAGACACACCATTATCTAAGTGTTCTTGAAAAAACGCGATACCCCGTAAAAAATTTCAGAAATACTGCTAACGTTACTGAAACACGATCGATGGATTCAGCTAAATCTATAATTGATTTGCTCCCTAATAATCATGCTATAGTCTATCTTGCAGAATTGCAAAATGATACTGCACTGCTTTGGCATTGTAAATCATCAGATACATCACCTTTATATCAATTATTAAAAAAGAAAGATTCAGCTCAATCACTCTCATTCTGTCTAAAAAAGACAAAATCTAAAAGAGATCCTGAAAAATTGATAATAGGCCTTGGCTGTGAAATTCAGAAAAGCAGTTTGCATGGTAAGGTGTACTCACATTATAAAGGTAACACAGCCGTTTTTTATTCAACAAACCATTACAGATTGGCAAATAAACTTATCGATGGCTCATATTTTGTTAACAAGAGTACAATTTCAAATATTGCTCTCTTTCACCCATCATACCAGGACAAGTCGTCAAATCTGAGCACAAAAGCACTTGACAGAAAAATAGCCGCACATAAACTCGCTGTCAGTAAAATTGATAAGTTTTCATCTGCTGCCTTTACCGATTCATCTGATACGATAGTTATAGTTTCGCATGGTCCTGAATGTAATGGGGTGCCCTGCATTGATATTGGTAATGAAAAAGTAACAATCGAAAACTTAGCTGCATGGCCATCAAAAGCGTTTGCAGGTAAAAATATCCTGCTTCTCGTTTGCACAGCTTCCCAACAGTTAGGGCAAAGTGGTTCTGTACTAAGTATTCCAGAAATGCTGCTTAATAAGGGAGCTAGTCTGGTCATGGCCTCAGTCGATGTTGTCCGCGAAAACGAATTTGCGAAGGTTTTCGAGGACTTTTTAAGGGTACTGGAAGACAAACCAGTTAATTATTCTAAAAAATGGCGGGTAATAATCTAAATTTTCTGGAAAACTTCTCCTCTTTAGCCGTCTATTAGGTAAAAGGAGGCAAAGTACCATGAAAAACCTCATTATTACCCTAATTTCCGCAGTTTCTCTCTTGCTCGTTTCCGGTTGCCGTGTCGTGTGTCTTCTAAGTGAGGCCGAAGCACCTAAGAGCGTTTTGCCAGGTCAAGCCTTTGACGTTCTTGTAATTTCATCAATAAACTTCTGTGACACAGGGAAAACAGAAATAACTCATGAATTCCGTAGGGACTCAATGGTTATGGCTGCATCTCTACCAAAGGGTTTTAGAGTCGAGCGTGTTGATTATCAATATCTAGGCAGTATAAGTCAATTATGTACATTGGCTCAATTAATTACTGGAAAGATGTATGACATACATACATTTGAAAAAATGAGCGATAGTGATGAAATAAAAATACAGAATTATCTGTCAAAATCTGCACTTGCAGGCAAATGTTTACGAAACGAGCAATTTGATGAAATTCTCGCATCTTCGTGCGACACAGCAAGAATTGGCCTTAAATTTCAAAGCTTTACGGGAGACCTTAAATTCAAAGTTCCTGCTAAAACTAAATATGAAATGGTGAATGACGGTTTTGGATGGTCAGCATACTATTTCATTTGCAGATTCAGGATCATTGCTTCACTGCAGGAAGGTCGGTATAATTTAGGATTCTTTACTGGATTAGAACCATCAAAGTATCTAGCCAAAGGCTATGATATCAAACATAGGGTTGATGCTGATAATGGGGATACTATTTTGGCTTGTTTTGATGGCGAAACCGCAATCAACGTAACAAGTATGCCTGAAGTTGCTAAAATCGAAGAGATTGGCGATAATAATGATGGTTATTTTTCTATAAACTCCAGCCCAAATCCTATGGGTTCCAATGGAACTATAAAATTCTTCATTCCAAATGGTTCACAAAGTAGAAACACATCAGTCTCACTCTTTGACATAAGAGGAAGACTTATAAAGTCAAAACTGATCAATGGCTCTATGGGTTGGAATAACATATCCTGGGATAAGTTTGCAGGTTCAGAAGTTCAGGCCGGTCGATACATAATAAGAATGGATATGCAGGGTAAAAGTGTCAGTTCTCCTATGATGATTATAAAGTAAGGAGATAATATGGATAAGACAATAACATTAAATTGCGAAGAAGAAATAAGAGAAATAATTGAAAAATGTGGTAAAGAACCAAAAGAGGGATTTCTCTGGTTTCATGACTTTGAAAAGACAATAGTTGACGCGATTTGCAATTGGCAATCTGATAATCAGCAGAGTATGGTCAAAATCAGCCGTAAAAGATCAAAGGAATTATATCGAGAATATTCAAGTGTGGCATCAAAGTTAGATATTAGAATTCCTGTAACTGTTAAAAGTGTATCAACTTTTACTGCACAGCTTACTTCTTTATTAATACGCAGAATGTTACTCCTTGTGGTAGTGTTGTTCGTTGTTAGTTGTACTGATTTGTCCGGTCCATCTGGAATGAATGTCACGTTTCCAGTTACGTATATTGAATGGGAAGATATTCATCCTCAGGATACAACTTGGTGGACCTTAACCGCAGATGGTAAGTGTTATGCAGCATGGAAACGTAAAATTACAGAAGTCTCTGGTGCCCCTGCTTGGTATCCGCATTGTCTTAGCTACGATAAAGATGGAAATTGTATCCCTCGTAAAAGACCGAATGGTGAAATAGTAGGTGCAGACGGCAGAACATATCAGGAGTATCTTGATTTCTAGAAAACACAGATTGCCGGATGGCTGCCAATCCAATATTATGCAGGTACATGGGGTGATCTAGAAGGCTGGAGACTAACTTTAGCTGTAAACCGAGTTATTCCAGGTTCCTATTCCGGACGTGCCTGTGATATGCAGAATCCTACATGGGTGGAATCACAATGGAGTCCATCATATATTGCCTATGATTTCTGGACTACTGATTCTTTGTTCGGGTATCAAAGCGATGAAAATGGCGAACGCATTAGACTTATGCATAGTACTGAACATGTTAATCTGTCTCGATGGCATGGAAAGCATTTGTATGATAAGAGCAATCCTATTTTTAAGCAGTTTTAAATTATTACTTCACTGAATAATACCAGTTTGCT
>JAEUSG010000233.1 GCA_016788315.1 Fibrobacterota bacterium
GACTATTGGCATTAATTGTCAAAGATGTGATAGGTTCAGGAATTATCGTATCAAGAGTAGTTGCAAAAGCAGAAGTTTTTTCAGAATAGTTTCCGTGTAAATCTTTAACAAAAAGAGATACATCATATCTGCGATCAGAAACAAGTCCAGTTATAGTATCAAAATTTGCAGAGTTTGATAGTGATTTCCATAACTGGCCATCGGATTCAGAAACAGGTGCAATACTGTCAGTTCTATATCGAATAATTATCGAATCGGCATCAATTGCAATTGATGGAGACCAACTTAAGAGAATGCTGCGTGGTCCCTGTGCGGAAGCGACCAGAGAATCGACAGGATTTGGTGAAAGTGTGTCAATAGTTATTGCAGAATCTGAAGCTGGAAGAGACCAGTTTTTATTTACATCTCTGACAAACATAGACACATAATACATCTTACCGGAGATAAGATTATCGATGGTATCACGATTCGCCGTATTAGCTAATAGAGAGTGTAATATTCCGCTCGAAACACTTAAAGGCACAGAAACAGTATCATAACGGATCATAACTGAGTCTGCATCATTGCTTAATGATGGATTCCAAGACAAATCAAAGAAACCTCCTGAGTCTGAAAGAAGTGTAAATGAAGTTACAGGTTCAGGAATAATTGTATCGAGAGTATTGATATAAGTATAAGTTCTATCAGAATAATTTCCATGTACATCTTTAACAAAAAGAGATATATCATACCTGCGATCAGAAAGAAGTCCTGTTATAGTGTCAATATTTGCAGAATTAGCAATTGTTTTCCAAAATATGCCATCCGTTTCAGAGACAGGTGCAATACTATCAGTTTTATACCTGATAATTATCGAATCTGCATCATATGCAATTGATGGAGACCAGCTTAAGAGAATGCTTTGCGGACCGAGTGCAGATGCAACCAGTGAATCAACCGGATTGGGTGAAATAGTGTCTATAGTGAACGCTGAATCATAAACTGGATATGACCAATTGTCATGTATATCTTTTACAAATACTGAAACGTAATATTTTTTATCTGAGACCAGATCGTTTATGGTATCAAGCTCTGTTGCTGCTGATAGCATTTTGTGTAGTATTCCATTACTGCTAGTTATCGGCACTGACACAGTATCAAATCTTATCATAACTGAATCAGCATCATAACTTGTTGATGGCGTCCATGATAAAGCAAATGAGCCGGGTGAATTAGAAGCAAGTATAAATGATGTTATGGCCAAAGGTCTCAAAGTATCCAATGTTACTACACTATCAGAAACAGGTGAAGAATAGTTGCCGTGAACATCTTTAACAAATAGAGCAATATCATATCTGGTATCTGAGAGCAATCCCTTTATGGTATCAAGAGTCGAGACTGCAGAGAGTATTTTCCAAAATAATCCATCGGTTGAATTTACCGGTGCAATGCTGTCAAGTCTGTAACGTATGACCAAAGAATCTGCATCGGCAGACAAAGATGGAGTCCAGCTTAAAGCTATATCACCTGCAGCAATTGGTGTTGCAATAAATGAGGAGACAGTAAGGGGTTTTATTGTATCGAGTGTAGTGTCGGAAACAATAGAGGGAGTCGACCAATGACCCATACTATCCTTAACAAAGATCGAAGCGTTGATTTTTATATCTGATTCCAGCCCTTTTATAGTATCTGTTAATCTTGATACGGTAAAAGTACCATTGAGTAATCCTTCCGTTATGGAAACTGGAACAGGTAAAGTATCCAAAGAGTAACGAACCATAATTGAATCAGCATCAATGTCAACTGAAGCATCCCAATTCAATACTACTTCTGAAGGTGACAACGGCATTGAAGAGAAATTATTTATTGATGCCGGAATTAACCTATCGGTAACAAAAATTCCAGAGTCTAAAGTATCTCTACTCAAATCTGGATCCGTGGCAACAATTCTTATAAAAGTAGAATCTGAACTATGTAGAGAATCAAAATCAGATGCAATTGCCCATTTAACACTGTGAATAGTCGTAGAATCAGTTGAAGGATAAGAAGAAATTAGCAAAGCACCTGCTGCACTATTCCACAAACCTGATTCACCCAATTTATATTGCACAGTAATATTTAGTGAGACGTTATCAGGATCATAAACTCTGAAATATATATCAGCAGTATCCAGGCCATCTCTCCTCTGGCTTGCTTCAATTGTCTTAACTAGTGGAGGTACTGGCACATTGGATGCAGCAACAGAATAATCTGATTCAATTAAATGATTATACAAATGTCTGCTTTTTACACGGAACAGATATGAACTATATGGCAATGCAAGCGAAGAGAGTGCAACTGTATCCCAAGTTAAAGTGTTTTGCCAAACTGGAAGTGCTCCCCTGGTGCCGTCAGACTGCACATACGTATAATTACCTGATGAATCAACCTGGATTGAGTATTCAAGAGCGGCTACCTCTCCATTTGCAGAATCAACTGCTAATTTAAGAATAGCGGAATCAGAAACAATCAAAATCGGTCTATCCGGCCGTTTGGGTTTCACATAATACGGTATTATCGTTTCAGAAATGCCAACATTTCCTAAACTATCTCTACAGCTGATTTTCAAAGCATTAAGACTATCTCTTGAAGTCAACTGTAAAGATACAGTAAGAGGTGCGGGTGAAGAGGTATAATCTGTACCGGGAATAGGTGCACCGTATGCAGCACCATTAAGCCTGTAATTCCATTCCGTACTTACTGGACGTGTTTCCGTAAATGATGCAGCCATAACAAATTGGGTTGAGTCTGCCGAAGGATAGCCACTCTGCAAGGCTATTGAAGCAAGGGGAACAGGAGGCTTATTGTCTAAAACCGTTGCTTCTGAAACACCCGCCTGTGTTGACAATACCCTTCCGTCATGAGCATTAAATCTTAATCTGAATACCCGCATATCAGCTGAATCTAGCGAATAAATGTTTCTTACGTCCGCATGACGTGTATTAAAGGTGAATGTGTTAATTCTACCAGTGTAATTCTTTTTTGAGGGGAATTTTATTCCATTACTATCCGGCCAATTAATACCTAGCGCGTCCGAAGAATCTCCATTAACAGGAGCATACCAGGTTGCTCCGCTATCAGGGGAATACTGGAAATCCAGTAACCTTACACGGTTACTGTCCTGATCAATAACTCTAAAGTAAACAGTAACCAATCCCGAGCCATCAAGAGCCTGCTTAATTCTGTAAGATGGCAACACAAATAAAGATGTATCTCCGATTGCGGGGGCTTCGTTAAAACCCCAATTAACATTGCCCATTGAGTCAACACAACTTACAGGCGTTCCTTCAACTCCAAGCGAAGCGTTGGATTTTCCAACAATAGCATAGCGAGCCTCTGCGACAACCGTACCATCAATCCACCAAGTTGAAGCAGGATTAAGATTGAGTAAATCACCAGCATTACCACGGAGATCAATTCTCGATGCAGATAATGTGCAGGCTGCAAGATTCTGAACTGTTCCGTTATTTCCATTTACAATTTTTATTTCAGACAAGGCTGTTACATTTTTGTTTCCAAAATCCAAGGCGCCATCATAATTTAGCAAAGAGTTAGCGGTAAGATTTGAACCTGATATATAAAGTGTAGAATTACTATCATGACTTATTACGGGTAACGTTACAGAAGCTTTTGGTGAAAGATATTGAAATCCTGTTGACGCTGAAAAGAATATTGTATCAGATGGTGTTGAAGTAATTGTGCCAAAGTTTGCAAATTGTGCATCTTCAAATATGCGTATGTTGTTATTGTTAAAAACTAGATTTCCGTTGCCTGTTAGTGTACCTGTCGTGAAATCATTATTAGTGCCAAGATTCAAAGTACCGCTGCTCACAATTATTGAATCACTATCAAAATTGTTGTTACGAATATAAGTTGTTCCTGATC
>JAEUSG010000270.1 GCA_016788315.1 Fibrobacterota bacterium
ACGGCAGTTAAAACAATAAATGATAAATGGGAGCAGTACTTTGCTTAGGGTACTTTAACGAAATCCGAAAAGTGATTCAACTTTGCGGAATGAGTAAAAATATCCTCTAACGATGCACACATTCTTTACAAGGAAGGTGGTTTTATAGTATTATTTTTACACAATGGAAATAATTACAAAAACCTCATCTCATCCAGTTATCCCAGGACATTGCGAAGGGAGCTGTAATGAGTAATATTGAAAGTCTTTTGTGTGAAGTATACAATAGGAATAAAGGGACTTCAAAATTCTCTATTTCTGACAAAGAATATAAAACGCTAAAACATTTTTGCTCCAATCATCTGAAAAGTAAACATCGTGGAATGTTCAAAGATGAGCTCGATATTGAATCTATCTCCAATGATGCCATTATGAAATTCATCTCTTCAAGCAGCGATATTGCAGTATCGCATACTGCGTTATTTTTCAAGTGCATGAATGACTCCGTGGTTGATCTTTGGAGAGAAAGCGAGAACAGCGCGTTTGACAAATCTCTTATAACTGCACTCAGGAAAGAGAACTCTTTAGTAGTAAAGGCCGAGAGCAATTCTGGAACATCAGCTTATTGGAAGGGCAAGGAATGGGAGACTATACCCCCCAAAATTGAAACATTTACAGCTTATGAAGAATTCAAAGGCGATACTGTTGCATTGCTTGATAACACCTCTCCTGTTGTGTCATATCCAACAGTTAAATCTTCAGGTTGGCTCTCAGCATATTTTCAGAAAAGTGCACTTGCTATTTTGGAAGACAATGGAGAAAACAGACTGGTTAAATTTAGAGACCTCGCAAATGTTATTCGGCTGAGAAGTCCATTTTTGGAAAAGGTTGATATTGTTGATGAAGTAAAGTTTCTTTATGCTGAATCACCTATTAAAAGCGACGACAACTTAAAAATTAAAAAAGGCGCAGAATTTGTGCTGAATAATTGTTCGGCCCTGAAAAATGATAAGCTGAATAGAGAGATTCTATATTGCCATCTTTCAGGTATAAGTTCCATAGAAGAGCTTTCAAAGGTTTTATCTAAGAAAGGTCAAAAAAAGATTGGAAAAAGCACTCTTTATACCCGTCTTAATGATGTGATAGAGGCTCTTCAAAGGGCCTTTAAAAAGGCAGATATAGACAATTCTGATGAGCAGGAAACAAAAGAGGTAATGGGATTTATCTGCCAGAAATTAAGAAAAGAATTTGAGGTGCAATCATGAATACCCATCCTGGACTATATAAACTCACCTGTTTGATGCGTAAAGAGGTGGACTTCCCCGATTATGAGGAAACTGTTGAGCATTTAAAAAATTGTCCTGCATGTGCAGCAAGGCTTAAGTTTCTAAAAAATCCCATTAATGCAAAAATTCCCTTAAAACTAAAACCTGTTAGCGGTGGAAAAATTCTTAAGCATGAAGGGCCGGAAAATAAGGTCTTTATTCCATGCTTCTCACCTTTTGCCAGAAAACTTGGGAAACCGCCAGTTGATGATTTGTTTGTGGCTGTAATATCAAGTATCAGAAAAGATGCATTCACAGATTTGCAAATCGTAGATGTGGTTACTATGCATAAAAACCATGAGCTTGCAGCTTCCGGCGATATAGTTATAGACGATCCCAAGTCGCCCTTTAATACATTTGTAATTAATGCATGGAATGCAAGAACCGTCTTAGTAGAAGTTTTACAGCGCGGCAAGTATTTGGGAAATCTTCCTCTAGATGTTTCTGCCGATGTTGTGAGCTATGCGTATCAAATTGATAAGGTTAGGCCGGAATCCGTTTGCATAAATCCTCTTTTGGGAGAGAAAGATCCTGCTTCGATTTTCCGTAATTCCGTCGTTAAAGTACATGAACCGCTTTCTGGTGAACTGGAGGCACGACAAGAGGCCGTTCTCAAAAATTCAGAGGATTCCCCTGATGATGTTGGCGCTGATGATGATCGTACACCAGTAATCCTGACTCTTGTAGCTGAGTTTGCCCAAGATTCTGGTTATGCAATGGCTGCTAACAGGAATGATGGCATTAGGGAACTCATTAAAAACAATTATGACGGTCTTTTAAAGAAGCTGAATAAAAGTAAATTGTCAAAAAAAGTAAAGTTGAAAATAACGAAACTGATATTGACAGAAGCATTTAGACTTACTGGTGCACCTACCTTGTATTCACGTCTTAAGAAAATTTAAAATTGACAAAAAAAAAGCAATACGCTCCTAGTCCCGGCAGCATCAATGACAAAGCAGATCAGCTAATAAAATTGATTCGCAAGGCTGGAAAAGATAGTTCCGAAAGACTGAATGCTTTATTGGAGATGGGATCTATTCTATGTGAATGTTCAATAGCTTCACCTAATGAATATCTGCAAGATTATATGATTTTATATTCAGAACATACGGACAACAAGATCAAAATCCAGGCGGGTTTATCTCTTATTGAGATTCTTACGTATAGAGACGGTAACTTTTTTGAAGCTCTTCATATACTAGATGCCATAAAAATGCTGGCAAGTTCTAGTGAAATTGATACAGCGCTGCAAAACAAAGTTAGAAAATCAGCCATATTTTTAAGCATCCATTTCAGATGGTTTGACGATGCGCGAAATGGGTTAAAATACTTTGAGAAGACTGAACATCAGTTTGATCGCTCTTGGTATATGATGGCATCAGGTTATGTCGACTTTTTGCAGAACAACACATTCAGCTTTCATAAATTTCGTAATGCTAAAGATAGCTTCAGTATTGAATTCAAAAGTTATAAGGACCATTCTGATTTATATCGTGCTCTTCTATACTATCAAGCTAAAGAAATAGAGAACGCTCTTTTACTTTTTGAAAAACTTCAAGATTCTTATCACCCTAAAACCAGGCTATTTGCACACCTGGGTGTTGCCTGCTGCACCAATTCAAAAGAAGACTATCAGAAATATTTGAGTCTATATAACGGTGA
>JAEUSG010000314.1 GCA_016788315.1 Fibrobacterota bacterium
TAAGATTAAGGAGAATAAAATGAACAATCTTGTTATATGTAAGGCTTGCGGATTTATACTTGATCAGAGTAAGCTGGGCGATGTGTGTCCTGCATGCGGTGTTCCTGCAAAGATGTTTGAGAGCTATGTTGAAAAGATTTCACCAAAACGTAAGCTTCTTTTATCTATGGATTTTCATCCGGTTATGGTCCATTTTCCACAGGCATTTTCTTTCACATTGTTTATTCTTGCGCTGCTGTCGTTAACTGTGAGTGGAGTGTTGCGGACAAAACTGACCGCAACCCTGGAAGTGGTTTCTGTGCTGCTGCCGGTAATGACGGTTCTGTCAATTGCAGCCGGTATGTTTGACGGAAAAATAAGGTTCCGTAAATTTACAACACCACTGCTTGTTCGGAAAATGGTGCTGGGAGTAGTGTTTTTAGGTCTGACAATTGCCGGAGCGGCATATATTCGTCTTCATCCTGAGTTTATCTCCAGGGATCTTTACATAATAGCTACTATAAATGTAGTAACCATCGGCATCGGAGCCAGACTCGGGTTAATTGGAGTCAGTCTGCTGAATTCTAAGTTTCCCGGGTAAATGTGGGCTTCGACCAGATCTCCAGTTGTGAATGAGCTCAGCCCACGGGAGACAGGAGAAACTTAATCACCTCAATAATCTTTTCTCAAGTATATCAACAATTGACCGTTTCATATGCAAAATGCAGTGAACATAAACTGTCTTATCAATTGTTTGATATATGATTCTATAAGGTTTACAATGAACCTCACTATATTCCAAAATACCGAACTCTAAGAGTTCTGGTGGAAGAACTCCACGTTCGGGAAATTTTGATAATGTCTCACAGGTTGTTAAAAGTTCTCTTAATATCGTAAGTGCTTTATTTTCTGATGCATTATATTTGTAAAACTTGAAAATGTCTTCCAGATCATTTTCTGCATCTTCAATGAATTCGACTTTATATACCATACTTTTTGAACACTTCTTTGTATGGTTTGTGTTTACCTGCCTTTAGAGACTTTGTGCTTCCGGCGAGAATTCTTAGTAATGCGATGCTCTCTTTTTGTTGTTCGTATGTATTGATGTCCTGGATGACAGCTTTTGCAGATCCATTTTGTGTTATCACATAAGTTGTTTGCGTATCTGCTATAGTTTTAAGAATATCCGCAGCGTGAGACTTCAAATAACTGACAGGTTTTACAGATTCTGCTAATTTCATTGGATTCTCCTATGGACTAAATATAGACCATATTAAGTCTATACGCAAGATTCTAATTGTCGTGGGCTTCGACCAGATCTCCAGTTGTGAATGAGCTCAGCCCACGGGAGACAGGAGAAACTTCTCTGCGGTGGCTGAGCGTAGAATTGGGTTAGCAGTGCCGTGGGTCGAAGCCACCGCTACTGCTGAATTTTATGATTAGCAATTAGTGTAGTGGTCTCTTCCAAACTCTCTCTGTCAATATTAACCGGTGTGAATTTCCCTTTTTCAATTTTTAGTGAGAGAAGAGTCCCATCTGCCATACCGTCGAGAATATAAATAGCTGCAGGGTTGTCGATGAGACCTTCAATCTCTATTGGATTGAATGTAAAGTTTTCTGTTGGCTTTTTGTCGACTTCACCAAATGAACTCAGTGATAACGCTCCGATCGTAATCATGACAAGTGATGACAGTTTCATAGCAAACCTCCATTATTTAAAGGTACATTGATTGAAAAGAGCAGTATCATCTTTTACGGGAAACGTTGATTCACTGAAATTGCATGATTCAAAACGCGATTCATCAAAAAGAACATCTTTAGCATCTGTATTGCTGAAATCTGAGTTAAGTGTCTTTGAACCATAGAATGATGCATT
>JAEUSG010000335.1 GCA_016788315.1 Fibrobacterota bacterium
TGGGGTAGTAAAATATTTTTACAGTATTATCAGCATCATTTCGTGTGGATATCAGAAGATCTGTCAAACCATCCTTATTCCAATCCACAACTACAGGCGAAGCAAAAAATTCTGCTGAACCATAAAGAGGAAACACGCTAACTGATTCTTTAGCAAAAAAGTAGGAAGACTGCGTTGAATTGTTGCCGGTAAAGTAATTAATGTTTTTTTGGCCGCTTGTTGAGTAGTTCCATGTGGCAAACATATCCAAATATCCATCATTATTGTAGTCTGCTATTGCTGGAAAACGTCCACCATTCCAATAACCACCACCATTGGAATTGGTAAGTGGTCGGATAATGTGACCATTCTCAAACTTTGGAATACCTTCTGATGATTGATTTAGGTATAATTTTAAAGCTGGGTTTGATCCACTACAGTGAACATCAAATCCTCCTCCTATAACAATATCCATTCTATTGTCTTTGTTCCAATCAAGAAGCTGAAAATTCATAAACTCTTCTATTTGAGACAATTCCGAACCACGAATTGTGTCATCAGCAAGTGTACTAAACACTGGTGCTGATGCAGTACCTTTATTTTGAAAGTAAAGCAAAGCACCTATTGAACTATCTAGTACCAGAATATCGTTTATCCCATTATTATTCCAGTCACATATCGACAAATCAACCCCTTTTGGAAAGCTGAAAATGGTTACTGGAGTAGAAAAGCTGTCAGGATCGGTAGACCCAGCATAAAAACGGACTACATTTCCTGTTCCGCCAAACGTAATTATGTCAACAAGTGAATCTCCATTCAAATCGGCTGTTTCAAATCGTGAACCGGTAACTGATGAAATTGAATCAATACCTGTACATCTTAAAACTACTGCGGAGTCAACTTTTGTTGCTGAGTCATTTGCAACCAGGTTCCTGCGCCATAGAATCCTTCCTTTGTCATTATACAAGATATCATTCAGTCCATCACGATCCAGATCGGCTGCACGACAATAAGTTGTAGTTGTGGAATTTGCGAGCTTATGGCCAGGTCGCAATAGATAATTTGAGGCGCTGCCAATATTGGTTGCAAGATATACGCCACCATAATTATAACCATTTCCATCACTTAAAATGAAATCGGGATCACCGTCTTTGTCCCAATCAAAAGCCTGTATAGAATATGAAAGTGTTACCAGGTTCGGTTCAAGTTCTGAAAAGTTAATGAAGAGTCGTTGGGAGAAGGAAAATGAGGGTTTTCCAATAGATCCTTCATTATAATGAATATATGCTCTGTCACCCCCGCCTGACAGCACAACAATGTCTTGTAGTCCGTCATTATTCAAATCTGTGATGGTAAAACGATACTTGCAACGTAATTCACTGCCTTTAACACGTTCTCCTGCTTCAAAAACCGGTGTAACACAAAAAGTATATATGGCAAAAAGCAGTAAATATTTAAACATAAATCCTCTCCTGTAATTTGTTTAAGATAATGATAGATACTTATATCGAAAGTTGCCAAAGAAAAAGGTCGTTACTAATTAAGATTTTCGTCTTTTTCTTAAGATTTTGGCTTGATTAACGCAATTAGCCATTGCGTTAATCATAAATGGGTAGCTAAATTGTAAATAAATGGTAATTAACAGGTTTTTAGCAGTAATCACATTTGTCACGTCGATTTTCGCGAATCAGGATACTTTGCGACCAATAGGTCGTTTGATTGACCCTGCACCTATTTCTATTATCACAGGTAATGTTATTAAGTTTTCAGTACAGGCATATGATACTGGTGGCAGCGGTATCAAAGAAGTTCGTTATTATGGACGATGGCACTCTGTTGTAGATTCAACAGAGCAAAAAAAGAACAGTTTTCGTCTCATTGGAAGAACAACAACACCTCCTTTTGATTTGCGATGGGACTGCTCGTTTATTCCCGATCAAGATAACTGGCGTATGACTTTTTATTGTGATATAGAAGACAGTAGTGGTAATATTGCTTTTAAGGCAGGTGGCGTTAACAACCATATTGTTCTAGATCGAAAAAGCTCTTTCTCATCCAAAGAGTTCAAAAGTTTCTACACAGACAAGCCAATAACAATAGATGGCAATTCAAACGATTGGCCAGCTTATTGTGACACCTTACATTTCAATTGCAATAACAACTGGATCACCGCGTTATCTGCATGGGATAACAGCAAACTTTACTTCTTTATAATAGTTAATGATGCCCAACTTTGGAAAAGACCTATAGACACTCTTGCTTATTGGTGGTACGATGGGATTGAACTTTACCTCGATCCTCTTCGGGATCGCAGCTCCTTTCGAAAGCTGGATGACCGACAGCTCGACATACATCTTTCAAAGCCGACCGCAGGAAACATTGTCGATTTTGAGAAGGGGGTTGTTAAGGGCTGGACAACTGGTTTTGTTAGCAAAATAGCAACTCTTGGTACGATGAACGAAAATAGAGATGTCGATTCAGGGTATGTTATCGAATTAGCCATTCATTGGGACAGCCTTAAAGTTTCTCCTGTAAATAATGATTCATTGGGTTTTGATTTATTTAATGATGATAATGATTTCGATAATCCTTATCCTGTAACAGGATCTTGGGCAGGAACAGAGAGATCCAACAATAACAACCCTAGTGAATGGGGTACTCTAATCCTTATGCCACCGAAGAAAAAAACCGGCTATTTAATTATTGCTCTGCTTATTGCTATTCTCGCCTCCGTGTTTATAAAAATGCAGTTACGCAAAAGAAAACTGGGGAAAAGTGATATCAAGCCGGAAGAAAAGAATCAAATTGCAGATTTTCTCACAACATATCTTGAGAATAATTTTTCCGATCCGGAAATGAGTTTATCCAAAGCAGCAAATGAGTTAAGAATGAGCGGCAGCCATCTGCGTCACTCACTCAAAAAAGCCACTGGGAAAAGTTTTTCAGATGTACTTAGGGATCTTCGACTAAATAAAGCACGTGAAATGCTTACGAAGAGAGTTGATATGAATGTGACACAAATTTCCATTGAGTGCGGCTTTAGTTCACTGGAGTACTTTACCCAGTTTTTCAAAAAGAATAACGACGGGCAATCACCTCTTGCTTATCGAAAAAGTTCGCTTGTTTAGTCAGAACAATACAAGTTTTTATAAGGCTGCATGGATTACCTAGAAAGTAGCCCTTTTTCAAAGAGCACATGGTTGCCGACGGTAAGGTGAAAAAAATACAAACCCGATGCACACGCTGTACCTTCTGAACTGTTGCCGTTCCAGGTTAGAACGTGTGTTCCTGCATTTTGAATTCCATTTTTGAGCTTTCTAACCATGCGTCCCTTGGCATCATACACAGCCACCCTTATATGCGATTGTTCAGCAAGCGTAAAGTGAATACGGCAGGATGGGTTGAAGGGATTAGGAAGACATGAAAGGGTAATCGGATGAGACTTATAACTTATAGGAATTTTCTTTTTTACACATATGTAAACCACCAAATAACGACAGCCTAAAAAACTTACCAAATAAAGCTCAATTTCCGTCCTCTCTACTATCTTCACCTTCTGCTTATATCAATATATCATGTCAATTCTCTCAAAAACAACCATTTTCGATAAAGCTACCGCAAGCCAAAGTTGACTATATCATTACTCTGTCCATTCAGCTACTTCGCACGTTTCATAATCCGGAATATAGTCCCCGAAATCTTCTGCCTTTGGTGACTCTTTAAGAATGGGGTAGTTTACCGGTTTTTGCAGTTGAGATAATGCTTTCGGTGGCGGTCGTGCTTTTCTATCTCGCCAAAGACCATTACTTTTGAGAATATCTCTAGCACTCGCCTCTGAATCTATAAACCCAACTACCTTCATATCTCCGCCACATTTCTGACACTTGAGCGGATCGACTTCGAAGACAAGACGAATCATTGCAGCCCAATACAGCTTGAACTTACTGCGAGTCTTTATCTCTTCTACTCTATGACGGATATCAAGTAACCTGTTGATCTCTTCCTGTTTATCTGCAAGTTTCTGACGGTATCCACGACCTTTATTTGAATATCTGCCGTAGAACCTGATCTGATGTTCACCTTTATTCGGTATATGCTGAGTCACT
>JAEUSG010000358.1 GCA_016788315.1 Fibrobacterota bacterium
ATGATTTTATTATAGGCAATGAATTTCTTGGTAAAGCCTTCACATACTTTTTGATTGTCCATCATGATGTAATATGGCAGTTCGCTTCGATAACCTTCATAAGATGAGTAATAATAGCACCCTATTTTTGATAGTAGCGTATCATTAGTTAGAATTTCAATAGGTAAAGAATTTGTATCATCATTTGAGTAAAATTGATTGAGATAATTTCCATACGGATAGCTTTCTCCAGCACGAGACCAGTTGTAGTTAGCTCCGTAATGTCTGTTTGACTCATTCCCATTTACATTGTCTTCACCAGGCTTAACATCTCCCAGATGAACAACTTTTCCATCATCGACCGTTACTTGTAGGCGTCTGCTTGGACCATCATCAAAATTTATATAAACTGTATGTGCACCTACCGGTACATTATTGAGATAGAATGAACCTGTCGTATCAGAAAGTGCTATTGAATTATAGCCTAGGATAAAAATCCAACCTGATTGAGGTTTATTATTACCATCAACCAACTTTCCATCAACTGCACCATATCCAGGCTTGACGTAATCATTCGAATCTGGTTTAGTGGAATCACAGCTCATCAATGAGAATAAAAACAGACTAAATGTCGCAAAAGTGCATATTGCAGAGCGCATAATAATATCTCCAGAGAAAAAATTTGCAGTGAGATTATAGTTTTTAAATGGTCATAATAGCAAGAAATATATATACCGATTACCTAACTGACCAGAAATCAATACATTACGTAATCTATAAAATTATTAACGATATTTGGAAAACAAAAAACTATGATTTTTCAAACACTATAACACCTTGTGTGTAAATTGAAAAATGTGCAATATGCTTGAAACCATTTTTTGCAAAAATTGATATAATTTCTTCTTTTTTCCTAAGATAAATTTTGGATCCAACAAGTTGACGACCAATACCAAATAATGAGCTTGGGGTAAATGTTATAAGTAGCTTTCCTGAAACCTTCAAAACATTGGAAAGTTCTAATGAAAATAATGCAAGTTCTTTATTTTGAAAATATTCGGTCAATCCGATAGCTTGTGCATAATCAACAGAATTATCTTTCAAAGGAATTCTCAGTGCGTTCGCATTTATACAGAGCAAATCTTTATTGCTTCTTTTCTGAATGGAGACCATACCAAAGGAGAAGTCCATTGAAACAAATGTTTTAGTCACAGGCATAAGAAAAGTTGAATGACCTACTCCACTCGCTATATCAAGTGCAAGACCATTTGTGGGTACAGAGATTAGCGACAAAGCTTTATTAATCTGATTTTGTTCATTACGTAATATCAAATTAAATGGGCCAATTCGGCGAAAGGCCTTATAATATATTGATCTGAAGTCCCAAATGTTCATTTTGTTAAAATATTTAATTTGTTAAACATTTAAAAGCTTTCGTTTAATTATTTTTGTAAGGAGTTTGAAATAACATAACGAACTGTGTCCGACTTATTTTTAACAATAATACTAATCTTTAGAAATGATAACTTAGTAATTTCCTCCAATGTTAAAACGCCGTCATTGTTGAGATCACATGAGGACACTGACGTTATGTCATTCCATGACATATTGCAACTTGATTGCAACACACCAATATCAAAATGCGAAACTACTACGCTTGTTGAATGCATCGGTCGTGAGTTATAGGTAACCCGATCATCTTCAAAGGTGATATTACCGTATATGCCATTCTGCTTTTGGAAGCGAATAGAATTATTACTGATTTCAGTTATCTTCTTGGCGTTTAGAAGATTCTTTTCTATAGATTTGGCAAGTTGTATAGCATCGTATGTAAAGCTGTTGTATTTCAGATTGTCGTTGTATAGACTATTTGTATACCTATAAACACCATATAGTATGCCAAACACAGCTGTTGTTACCATCAAAGCAGCCACCAGCTCCATAAGAGTATAACCCTTGCTATTTTTCAGGAGTTTCATACTCAACCCCTCCTGTTACACTCTTAAGTTCTGCAAGCTTTCTATCTTTAAGTAGGACTTTGACAGTAATCTCTTTTATCGGATTTTCAAGTTCATCGGGAAACCTTGGTGCCACGATTCTGATAAGGTGAAAATTTCTACCATTAGTTTCAATATCATCTTCTATATTTTGAAGGGAAGAGATTGGACTACATTTTATCAATTCCATTTCATTAAGAGCCAGAAAATAAGCTGTGGCCTTAAATTTAGCTTCGGCAGTTAGTTTTTTTTCTGTGGTAAGAAGTTTATAAATAGGCATGGAGAGAATGGAAATGACAAGAAGTCCAATCAGAGCTTCAAGTATGGTATAACCCTTCTCGTTCATTCTATAACCTCGCGGGAGGAAATTTTGAAGTCTGGCTTGGTCATGAGTCCAATTGGTGCGGTGTAGTCGGTTGGTAGTGCAGCATAATCAATTTTGCCATCACGAAAGGTTGGGGTAAATGGTTCTGTGTCACTATCTCGTGTTTGAAAGGAACGGGCTATAACGCTACCTTCTACAATGCCTCTGATGTCTACGGAAGCAAGAGAGAATATGATTCCTGTAAAATGTGCATCATCCTGAAGGTAAACAAGCCCGCTTTGACTGTTGGCAATAATTGTGCCGGAGACTTTGACCTCTCCTTCAAGAGAAACAATGCGTTGATTTGCCCCTTTGTTGTTACCTTGAGCGTAAATAAGTGTATATGGCTGAATGGTTGCCTGGTCACGAATTTCAACTGTTCCATGCGAATAAATAGAGCCTTCAAAACTTGATTTATCAGCAAGATATACACGTTTATAGGAAAGGAGAATACAATTTGATAGTTTAGCATTGTCAAGTAGTGAAAGGTCGCCCTGGGCAACGAGAATTACGTTTCTTAGTTCAATATTGCCGCTGATTTGTATCCCCTCTCCGCTTTCTATTATTCCAGGGCCTTCAATGATAATGGTGTTACCAAAGCGGTCACCATTTATAAGAACGGATCCCGCATGGTTGAGCAGAGAGTCTTTTTTAAATGATAGAGGATTAGAGCTGTTATAAGAGATGAGCTGTCCGCTTTTTGAAGCTCCGGAATCAAGTTTTTGGGACAGTTTGAAAAGACTATCCATTGATTCTTTGAATATTCTCTCGTTTAGCTTCGGCGGTTCCGTTGTTAGGAGTTCATAGTCAAACAGAGCTCCAATAGGCTCAATACGTCCACGAGTGCGCACTTTTCCATTTATTTGACCGTTTTCAATTATGAGAGGTTCTTCACCGAATAGTACCAGTGCAGCAGAAAATTCTTTTGGAAGGCGCGCTCCAACATTTACACGCAATGTTTTTTGATGCCCTTTATATTTTGCGGTAGAAGTTAATTGCAGAAAACCATTTACATATTCGCTAATTACTGTAACGGGTGGATATGCAGAATCTATAAAAGGGTTATATGAAAACGTTCCACCATCAAGGATATCGGTTAGAGTAGTGTCAATTTTAATTTTTTTTGCATCATAGCATGCAAGTTCGATGGCAGACTCTGCCATATATAGTGCCTGGCGTTCGGTAGAAAACTGTCCAGTCTGTTTAAAACGACGGGAAGAGTTTGATACGAATACGATGGCAAGAGTGGCAAGAAAGGTCATAAGAATGACCGCAACTGCGGCCACGGAGCCTCTGTTATTCCTGATTAACAGTGAAGGTGCCATAGGCATCCTTGAGGGTTATACTGTTTTCGAGAATTGAAATGACGGTTATTCCATTGAATAGATCGCCCTCTTTTACGATATGACTTATCCCTTTTTCGTCAAGAACCAAGGCCTGCAATGGATGACGTGATGCAAATCCTTTTAGAATGATGTTACGTTTGACTACTCGTGGTATTGTTGACTTTGCGCCTGATGATGTGCTGTTATTCCGGCTGACGGATTTGAATGGGTCGTGTAGAGTATCTGGAATTATTGGAATAGAGTCGCTGGAGATGGCTGCAAAGGCTTCGCGTCGAAGCTGTGAATAATCAAGTTCGCGGGATTTTTTCTTCTTTTTTGTAGAAGGTTCAGGCATCCATTCATCATTACTGCCGTTATTCAGCATGTATGCGGCTATGAGTACTGCGACTAGAATTAGTAGGTATTTCTTATTTAGTTTCTTCATGGCGTACCATTGCTTTTACTATAAAATCGCTTCGTAAAATACCTTTATCGTCAGCAGTCATTGAGAGAGAAGATAGGTTGAAAGATGGAGTGGCTGTTTCAAGAGCTCTGAAAAAGGTGAGTAACTCTTTGAAGGAGCCTTCTGCTTTTATTTTAAGAGAAAGTTCATCGAATGCAGCACCTTTAATTACAGCACCTGCTTCCAGTGATGTTATACTGACTTTTCCGCTTTTGGCTTTTGCAAGAACTTCCTGAACAAGCTGTTCACCTGCACCTATGGGATGCAGTTTAGCATCGGTTTTTTTTAGTGCGATTTCTGAACGTT
>JAEUSG010000404.1 GCA_016788315.1 Fibrobacterota bacterium
TGCAAACCGGAAAGATAGGTTACATTAAAATGGGTCGATTCAGTCCGATACCATACACGGTGCGGTTTATTATAGTCAACAGCTAAAGCAATAGAGGCAAATAGCAATAGAATAACAGAAGTTGTTTTAAATATCGATTTCATAGGATATTAAAATAGTAAATAGCACAATGAAATGATTATGCGGAACGAATATTGATTACCGCAATATCATCGTGCTGGTCATGATCAGGTCCGCGGAAGTCGTTAAGATCCTGTATTATACCGGATACTACCGATTCTGAAGGCTGATTCGCATTCTTTGTCAGATAAATCTTAAGACGATCTTCACCGAACATATCCTTTGTAGGACTGAACTCTTCAATAACACCATCAGTGTATAAGAAGAAGCTATCACCCTTTTCGTAGGATATCTCAATTTCCTTGGTAATGCCTTGAAATGTTTTTGAATCTATTATACCAAGTGCTATACCGTCAGGTTTGTAGCTTAAAATTTCACCAGTTGTACCCTTAACATGCAGAAGTGGATTATGTCCTGCTCTGCACAGAGTCATCTTATTGTTCGCTTCATCAAAGACGCAATACATCACAGTTACAAACATATGTTTTTCGCGGACTGCAATCGCTATACCCTGATTAAGTTCTGCAAGGACTGCACGTGGCGACATCTCTTTCTTGGCGACCATGTGCATCATTGTCCTCATGACACTCATTACGAGGCCTCCGGTAACACCTTTGCCGGAAACATCAGCGATGATTATACCAAGATGCGTTTCATCTATTCTGATGAAGTCGTAGTAATCTCCACCAATCTGCCTCATTGGAGAGAAATATTTGGCTATATCGAGTTTTGTATCTTTAGGAAGATCTTTAGGTATAAGAGAAAGCTGAATTTCCTGCGCCGCTTTCAAGTCTACATCTGTTTCGAGTTTACGTTCTCTTTCCATAATCAGGAAAGTATTGTAGATCGCAAGACTTGCCTGATCGACAATCATATCGGCAAACCTGACATCACGTTCAGAGAAATTTTCGCCGTCATTTCTATTTACAAGCTGCAATGCACCGAAGACCTGTCCCTGTCTGCTGAGCGGCATCGTAATAAGCGTTTTTGTCACCGCAACTTTTGGAATTGTCTGGATGAACTCGGGGTTTGCATCTAAATCTTTGAGGAGCTCTGCCTTTCCATCTTTACAGACCCGTCCGATAATTCCCTGCCCAACCTCGACAGAGATTGTCTTCAATGTTTTGTGAAGAAGTTCAATCTTCGTAATTGCACGCTCATTTACAGGAATCGGCGGTGGATAAAAACCATGTATCGCAACACATTCAAGCTCGCCGGACATTGTTCCTTCAACCATCTTGCCCGCCAGCAGTTTTTTATCAATATAGATAGCTGCTGCATAGGCATCAAGAATACCGCATATTTCAAGTACGAAACCTTCTAAAAGAGCGTTAAGTTCAAATTTTGAATTCAGCTTCTTTGTGATGTCGGCGAAAATCTGAATTTCACGATCTCTTGTAACAATCTGGCGCTCAAACCCGACATTTTTCTCTCGGCTTAAAAGGGTAATCATTGCAGCAACAATTGAGGCTGCATATAACGTTAGCAGGGGCGAAGATTTGCCATCCCATAAACGTATAACCAAGTCGACAAGGAAAGCTCCAAAACCGATACTGAACAGTACAATTTCCGGTTTTTCCAAAGTATCGTCGATTTTCTCAGTTACATTTATCATATATCTGGCAAAAAGAATAATTTCATATGCGTATACCATTATTTTGGCCAGATCTGAATTAAATAAGAGCCAGAAAAGAATAGGTACCAGGAACGCAATAATGTGCGACAATACTATCGGTTTCAGATGCTTTGCCTTAAGGCGATGCGCATCATAATTGCATCCGAAAAGAGCAACAAGGATTGCAGCGATTTCAAAGAAGTTCCTTACAGGAAATGCTGCTAGGTTTGGGTTTACGAAAGAGAAAACGCTAAAGACAAATTCACCTGCAGCAAGTACAGCAAGAGAAGCAAGTGAGAACTGATATACAGTCTTGCCCCTGTTAAGTGGCGATATTACACGGATAATTATGACAAAAAGTAACAGATATATGGCAAGTCTGGCGACGGAATCACTCATTTATGTAAGTCTAGGCTCCATTTTAGTAATAATAACAAGAAACATAACCGCAGATATAATATATTATAATTAAGTCACAACGGAGGAAAAAATGTTCACAAGTATCAAATTGTTTGCCTTAGTCAATGTCCTGTTTATTTTAAACATTTCTCTTAATGCAGACCAAACCATCTCTAAGCAGAATTTCGGACCTTCCTACCTGTATCCATCCGATCCTGCCAAAAGATTGTACAAACTCCCATGGACAGCAGGTAAAACTTTTCAGACATGGGATGGTTACGGAAGCGAACCTGGCGGCAGCCACCATCCCGATTTCTCGATTGATTTTGGAACACCTGAGGGAGAACCCGTTCTTTGCGCACGAGGCGGAATTGTATCTATTGCCTATGGCGCAGACTCCATTTGCAACATACCTACTTCACAGGGCAACAAAGTAATTATCCTACATTTGGATAGCATTCAAGATTCTACAGCTGCTTCAGGCTGGCGTAAATGCAGAGTTATGGATCTATATCTTCATGTCCAAAAAAACATCCCGGTTCGGGCCGGCCAACGCGTTGAACAGGGACA
>JAEUSG010000419.1 GCA_016788315.1 Fibrobacterota bacterium
TACTATCTTGACCACGTATTGTGGTCCTGCCTAGCATAGCAAAACCGCCAGATGATATAGGTATAAACTTAATTGGCAGAGCCATCATGCTCAAGGTACGTTTTGTCCAGACAGTATCACCATCCTGATTCATTCGCAATAACCAAGTATCACCTATGGGACTTTCTATATAGCCACAAACCAAATACCCTCCATCAGACAATTGTACTACACCATACCCTTCAGCCGTATAGTATGCTTCTGTGCCGCCAAAAGATGTGGAGAAAATAGTCTTACCTGTAGAATCCATTTTCAGGAGACGAACATCTCTATAATATCTATTAATGGTTGAATTGTATCCGCTTACATATCCAGTAATAACAAATCCCTTATCTGAAGTAGGGCTTATTGCATAACTAGGGCCTACTGATCCATTTGACCACAATGTGTCACCTGCACTATTAATTCTGAGACAGTATGCATTGTTCATAGAACCTTTATCGCCCACAAAAACAAAACCTTCTCCAACAACAGGTTTTGCACCTACAGCATAGGAAGTAATACCCACATATTTTTTTGACCATTTTATATTGCCCACAGAATCAATATTTATAAGCAATGTCCCATAATTACTACCATTGCTGGTGATTACACCTGTTTCAGCATATCTTGCACATATGGTTAATTCATTGTTTGAAAGCGATATCAAAGTAAATGCTGTTTCTTCTGCTGTATCACCATATGTTTTTTCCCATATCTTGTTACCAAGAGAGTCTATTTTTACAAGCCAGATATCGCTTCGAGTATTAGTTTTTCCTGGAGTAGATCCAAGCAGCAAATATCCTCCATCGTTTGTTGGAACAATATCTCGACCTCCATCAAATCCAGTAGTCCCAAATGTCTTAGATAATAACACCTCTCCTGATGTATCAAGTTTCAGGAACCATACATCAGCATCACCTTGACCCCAGGATCTTGCTTCTCCAATAGCAACAAAACCTTTTTTTGGTAATTCCTTAAGCCCAAATAGGTAATCATTTTTTTTACCACCATAAGATTTTGTCCAAAGAGTATCGATTAATTCAAAAGCGTGAGACAAAAAGACAAGCAATAGAAGGAATTTAATTG
>JAEUSG010000421.1 GCA_016788315.1 Fibrobacterota bacterium
AAGTAAAAATCTAAAGGGGAATATTGTATTATAAAACTCTGTTCCTGTGGTGTATCTCCAAACCTTTATTCCTGAATAGTATTTATATATAGTGTAATATTGCGTGGCGCTTGAATGCTGATTTATCTGCCACAACTCTCCGCCGCTTTTATATTCATATTTAAATGGATGGTTGATCGAATCTCCGGCAGCATGCACTGAATATGATGGCCAAATTTTTAAAAACCGTCTTGCATCCATTCCAACGCCGCCGTTATTATTTATTGGATATTGATCATATACCCAGGCAGTGTGCGGATATCTGCAGATACCCGTTCTGTACTCATGATTTGTCTGCAGGACCCTTTTAAGGAGTTCTGTTTCAGTTCCGAGCTGAGGAACATTTGCACCATTCATGTTGGATACCCATATATTTAGAAATCCGGGAGTATAATGGGTACCGCCGTATGTTCCGCGGTTCACTCTATAGCCTATGATTGTTGAATCAGCTTCCAGGTCGCCCTCCCACTTTGTCATGCTCCAATATGCGCTCATCTTAACAAGAGTCGACTCTTTTGGAAAGTTATCCTTTGAACTTTTGTAAAAGGGCATCTGACCTATCAGAATTGCCCCGGCAAGCATGCGGGTACGGTTGTCATATTCGCGTGAAAGTGTATCCCAGATTGCTTTTGCGTCGGTCTGACTCCAAACAGCCGGCACAGTAAAAGGAATTATTCTTGATGAATAACCTTCATTTATAAGATCAGTCTTGAGCCTCTCAACTTCTGGCTGTATGGACGGATAAACGGAATTATTAACAACAAGCAGCACAGTCATTCCGGAAGCCTCAGGCGGGGTCACTCTGACAAGACACTGTACGGTTTCTGTTGAATCGGCTGAAGTAACTATCCTGTACGTAAATGAATCCAATCCTGTAAAGCCTGATTTTGGCACATAGAAAAGTCCGGGAAAGCCCTTAGGAGCGGTTCTGGCTGCTGCCATTGCAGATTTGTAATATGAATTTGAATCAAACCATTCCGGAATAAAACGGACTGTACCGTTTGCAGGTGTTGAAAGTCTGACATCGACACTTGTGACAGTTGAATCCCACCCTTTTACAAATGGGGTAAAACTTAGTGTATCACCCCTTTGAACTGTAAGTTTCATTGGAAAAGCTGTAAGCGCTTGAAGTGAAACGGTTAAGGCCATTACAAAAAGCAGAATTGTTTTTATCTGTATCATTTTCATCCCTTCCTATTTGGAGAATACAGCTTTGTGGAAACTTTCTCTGTTTCCTGCGATAAGTCTTATATAATATACCCCTGCACTTACAACATGGCCATTACTGTCTCTTCCGTTCCATTGAACAGAATGGCTCCCCTTTTCCATGATATCTGATGCAATTGTATTGACAACCCGACCGACAGCATCATACACTTCCACTCTTACCCGACTCTTACCGGTAAGCATAAATGATATGTTTGTTGAAGGATTAAATGGGTTCGGCTGCAGCTTTACAGGAGCGGCAATTTCACTTAAATTATCCTCCGTTGTAACTCCTCCCTGTTTTGTAATCTCAGGATAATTGTCAATTACGTAAACCATCTTTGCTCTAACGATTCTGTTTCCGCCGAAATCTGCGATATAGATATAATCTTCACTGGCTGCAACACTTGTTGGCCAGCTTAATGGAATATTGCTACCGCTGGCAGGATCATCACTATTACCATATTTACCTATTCGCAGCAGTGCATTTCCTTCATTGTCGGTAATCGTAATCTGGCTGGTAATCGCATTCGGCAGGAACAATCGCCCATAATTATCGACATCAAATCTTGGTGAACGGCAGACACATCCGCCCGCTGTTGCATCTTTACTGAAGGGAGCTGTACCGATCGGATAGATTTTATAAGACGAGGCTGACGATACTCCTGTTTCCGTAGCGGAAGAAGAATCAAAACCAATAGGAAATCTTACAACTGATCCGATTGAAGTACTGTATGCCCAATCAGAGGCATATCCGGCCGGATTAACCATTCCAGGGTTGGCCGTTCTGACGCCAACATAGAGATTTCCGCTTAAATCAAATCTCAACCCACCCGCCTGACTGCTTACAGGCCAAATTTTGGTTATCCCTGTTGATGTATCCTTTGAACCGGTATCTGCATAAAATGACACTCTGTTTTCATTTGTTGCAGCAGCACCACTTTTGAACATCGTAGCTATTACCCCGTTAGACGATACTGCAATGCCTTTTAACCCGGAAACCGTTCCCATCCTATTGTAAAGCTGCGGTGTTACAACATTTGTTCCTGTGTTTGAATACAGCACCTTTTCATGACGGCCGGAGGTAAGAGTATATCTGCTTATGTCGGAAAGTGTACCGCCAGTTCCGCGGAGGCTTCCGCGCATAAAAAGAAAACCGTGCGGACTAACAGTAACTTCTCCAGACATCATTCGTTCATTAGTATTGGTTGAACAGACACGTACAACAGGATTATTCCAATCTGTAATCTTGTAAAGTCCCTGCCAGCCATCATTGAAATAGACATTTTCATTGCGTCTATCAACACTTATTCTGTCAAATCCAGGAGTCTGTGCCGAAGCTTTTTCGTTGAAATCTTTGAAAACGGAAAAAGATGAAACGTTGTCATTATATACCATTACGCTCTTAACAGAGTTGACTCCAACCCAAATCCTGCGTGTTCCATTGTACTCATTGACAAAAAGATGGCTCTCAGCGACGTTGCCCGTTGATATTACTGTCAAAGAACATATTCTTGCACTTCCGGAATCAAACGGCATGAACTTAAAGAGTTTTACGGTAACCGTATTTACTCCTGACCTGGATGTTGCAAATACATGGCCTGTTGAAGGGCTGACAGACACCCTTTCACCTGCAGCAAGAGGTATTGAACCAATAAGTGCTTTTGTTGTTGTATCGTAAACGCCAATTCTCTTATGAAGCCTGTCGCAAACATAAAGGCGTCCCTTACTATCAAATGCCACGCCCTGCAGTGATGCGGTATAGTTCTTATGCCCAAGAAGCATCGACTCCCTTGATGTTGGTTCTTTTACAACTGTGTCAATAGAAAGATATAGGGTTGCTGTGGATGTTGACGGATTCACTCTGAAGATCCTGCCATCGCGATACATACCGGTATCAAGTGCTCCGGTAAGGTGGCCGCTGGAATTTGTACCTGAATATATTCCGCTCACAAGTAAATCAGAAGAACCGGGCACCGGAGTAATAATATTGGGGCCGAAAAGCATTATACTGATCGATGGCAGAAGCGGCGATGTTATTGTTTTAAGAAAACTTGCCGTGTCGCTCTTTCCGCCATCTATATCGAAAATCTCATGATTGTAAGCATGTCCAAAAAAGAGTTTTCCTGTCGGTGTTGAAAACTGCAGATAGGGTACACAGGAACCTTCCTTTGTTACATCCAGCAGAGAACGCGACCATCCAGGAAGAGAGTTGTTCGGATAAACAGGATTATAAGAGCCATCGGTGGAATTCAGATATGGTTTCCAACCCTTTACTTTTTCATATCCGAGCTGTGACGAGAAAGGATAAACAGTTTTCATGTAAACTGCATCTGCGTCATATTGTCTGATAATCTTCGGATTTCTGTATATATGATAATGATAAACAGCTCCTGGGTTTCCGCAAACAAGAACTGATCCATTCGGTCCATGCGCAAAACCGTGAACACCACCGCCGAAACCGCTTGTTCCTGCTGTAAATGAATAGGGGTTGTGGCCGGCAAAACGGTCAAAGCTGGCGTTTAATTCTGCCCGGACACGAACTTTCATTATGTCAGGATTCGGCAAAGTGTAGCCAAGATTATCTTTGCCGTCCCACACTAACTGCTGGTGCAAGGTATTTCTCTGAAGCGGAGCAGGTGCATTAGCTCCAAGCAGACCCGCAGCAAGATTTCTAACAATAGACGAATCCCGCACATCAACGATAGAAACAGCCACATCTGTCGTTTCACTTATTGCGAACTCAGCAATCAGCCTATTCTGCCCGTCTCGCTTTAATACAGGCTGAATGGTAAAGCTGACAGACCAGCCTAATGTCGCAATAATTAATATTGTGAGTACTGATTTAAACATATGACCTCCACTGATATTACATTACCTTACAATCAAGACAAATCTGACTGCCTTCGTCTACCATGCTTTCAATAACTGCCGATATCGGTTTTGACCCTGCCATTGTAATTTCACAAGCTTCAGATTCAACTCCGGTAATCGGAAGATGTTCTTTCTCAAGCCTCACCTGTATTCTTTCCGGACACTCCATCCTAACCTTTGGATGAAAAAACTGCGCAGTAAGGTTTATTTCAACAAAGGTGCTGCACTTAATCTTCAAATCACATTCTCCTGTTTTCATAATGTTTCCTTAATATTTATAAATCGTACACACCCACTATACATTGCAATTACTGTTCCAAAAAATTATGCGCTTAATCTTGCTATTTTCGATATATTCCGAAACAATTTTGTATTGTTTAGGTAATTTTCACGTATTTTTCGTGTATTAATTGTGAAATATTCAGTTGTCTTCTGCCCTCTATACACATATATTTCGTGTATGGGTAAACCCGATGAAAAAACTTTCACCCTAACAGCAGCTACAATTACTGCCCTGTCCTTAGGCAAATCGCTGGTAATTACCTGTAATTCTACGGGAAGAATTCTAAATAAACCGGAGAGCAAGACATTTTACCAGCAGTTCGAAAATTCACATCCTTTTATATCAATGATTGAGTCAGGAACAATCTCCGAATATTTCGATCTGAACAACTACGGTGGTTTGTTTATGATAGCAGAGAAGAATTTATCTATTTCCAACAAACCTATGACTCTTCTTTTTGATGAGTTGGGTAGATTTTATACTTCTCTTCCATTGCTGACAATGCAATCATACAAAATTGACGATGATGCTTTTATTGTAACTATTAAAGTATCATACCTGCTGCCTAATTATCACACCGGCTCATCAACAAGTATTTTTGTTGTTGACCGATCTGAGAGAGTTGTTGGCTTTAACCAATCTTTCTGCAGGTACTTCGCCAAAGAATACACAAACCCGGAAACCATTCTCAATCAGCACATCGATAATTTTCTGACCCCGGGCCCGCTATCCATCCAGAAGTCAATACTTGCCAAATACAAACCCGACGCAAACCAATTCAATGAAACTATTTTTGCATGGGACTTCGGTGAACAGGCAGGACTGCCGAAGGAGATAGACATTTTCGGAACTGCCAACCATTTTTTTGAAAGGGATGGGCTAAGATGGAAAAACAACAGCGGAGAACTCTCTCTGTTACGTATTTCCATTCCAATAGAAATAACAGAAAATGATTTCACTGTAGAATTCGATGGATCTGTAAAAACAGGACATGCACCTCTCTTTGCCCTTACTTTCAATGAAAAAAGCAGGATGTCGCCTACAGAAAGCAGCTATCTTGTCGGACGCTACGGAAGTGGCCCATACAACATAATTAAAAAGGATGGTTACATTCTTCAGGCTGAACCGGAACAACCTCAGGAAAATTCTACAACCCATAGAAACACACTATACCGAATTGGACAATCATTTTACTGGTACAGAAATGACATACAGCAGATTGCTTTTTTTGATTCAGATCTGCCGCACGGGAAAAATGGATATATTTCACTGGCAATCCGAAATGAGTGCGAATTCATTTTACGGAAATTAAATATCCGTATCAAGCCACGTTCCGGGTCTGACTCAGGAGAGGCTCTAAAAAACTCCTTTGTTAAACTTAAGACTGCAGAACAGGAAACATTTCTTATCAACCGCAATATCAACTCAGCCAGCAGCAGCCTGCCCATTACCTCCTACAGTTTTATCATGCAGGATATATCAGCTCTGCAGAATCAAATAGACTCACTTAACGAAAGATACAACCGGCAGCTGCAGCATGGTCGCAAGCTGGAAAGCATGCTTCGTAATCTCAGCAGCGAACCGGAAAACACTTTTATAGGTGCAAGTGCCGCGGTTACTTTACTTAAAGAAAAGGCACGGATGGCCGCTGACAGTAATGTCACTATACTTATTCAGGGACAAACAGGCACAGGCAAAGAGGTAATGGCCTCATTCATTCATGCCAACAGTCCATTCCGCAATGGTCCTCTTGTTAAGGTTGACTGTTCAACTCTTCCGCGCGAACTTATGGAAAGCGAACTCTTTGGACACGAAAAGGGCTCCTTTACAGGCGCATCAGGCAGAAAGATTGGAAAACTGGAACAGGCCGACGGCGGTACACTTTTTCTGGATGAGGCGGGGAACCTCTCTCCCGAAACACAGGCAAAGCTCCTTCAATTCATGCAGGACTTTACAATTACCCGCGTCGGTGGATCAAAAAAGATGCATCTTAAACTGCGCGTAATCGCTGCAACTAATATCCCTCTTGAAAACCTTGTAAGAACAGGTTCATTCCGTGAAGATCTTTACTTCCGGCTTTTTGTAGTTGTGCTTAACATTCCTACTTTAGCTGAACGTAAAGAAGATATTGCTATGCTCTCTAGCCATTTCATCCATCAGATGAGTGTATCATCCGGTAAGAACATTAGAGGTCTAACCGAAGGCGCCTATAGAAAGCTTTATGAATATAATTGGCCAGGAAACATCCGAGAATTACGAAACGTTTTGCAAAGAGCTGTTCTTTTCTGTTCCGGAACTGAGATTACTGAGGATCTAATTACTGTAGCTTCACAAACCCAGGCAGACCAGAAAGAGTATATACTTCCGAAAGATAATACTGAATTAGTAAGTCAAAACAGCACCGCCAACTCCAGAGAACATGTGCTATCCAAGATGGAACCCGAGCAAATACACGGAATCTTAAGAAGACACCGTGGCAGAGTTGCTAAAATCGCACAGGAACTTGGAGTTACCAACAGGGCTGTTTATTTCTACATCAAGAGAAACAATCTTGATTTATCCGCCTACAAAAAGCTCAACTCACTTTAACATAGTTACCCTTTTAGTGATAACATGTTTTCCAGAGATCATTCTTACGATGTATATTGCGGAGGGTAATACTTTTCCATTTATATCATGACCATTCCATAATATAGTGCCAACAGATTGACCACTGGAATTTACGTTCTTTAACTCTTTCGATAGGTCTGCAACCTTTCTTCCTCTTGCGTCAAGAACTTCAAGAAAAACCTTCTCTCCCCCGATAATCCTATATTCAATTGCTGTAACAGGGTTAAAAGGGTTCGGACTTATTCTGATATTATTAACCAGCGAATGAGATTTTCCCTTTTCAGCTGCAATTCCCTGTTTGCCAATCCATATTTTTGCACTATTTGAAACTGCACTCATATTTCCATTGCTGTTTCTGGTACATAGAGCAAAATGGAGAGTATCGCTACCAAGACTATCTAAAAAAGAGCCATTTATCTCAAACATTACTATTGTCCCCGCATCGCCTCCCGGACGAGGTTCGTCGGGAATATTCTTGGCACACCAGAAAGGTATCCGTTTTACGCCACCTGCAGGAAAAATGTAATCCCCTTTGTAATTAAAACTTTCATAACTCACAACAGGAACAGTATCAAATTTCAATTGATATTCAGACAATGAACCGCTTCCTGCACTTGGCATAGTAAACTTTACAAAGACTTTACCTGTATGATCAAGTGATGGGGCTATTTCAAGATCATTAATCTTGGCTGGTCTATTTGTATCGGTATGATAAACAGCTTCATAAAAAAGATTTAAACCTCCGACAAAGCGGTTATCACCATTATTTTCTCCCGTTACAAATCCGAATGCCATGTTATTTTCCGGGGCTGTATATGCAGAGCTCAGAAAGGGCCGTTTTATCCCTCTATTCCACGAAGTAAAAGCCTTTTCAATAAACTGCCTGTCTCCTGTATAACCGAACGCCATGGCCATTACACGTGAAATCTGACAGGTATATGCACCATCATGAATGGCACATGAATGTGCAGTAACGCCCCATGAATTTACACATTTGTCATGCTCACTGTTCAAATTGTCAAATCCAACCGGATTTGCAGAATCACCGCCGGCAAGATCGCTATGTCCTGCGTTGCAGTTTGCATGCCCTACTAGAGGATAATCAACAGCATTACCATTGTGCGAAATTCCGCATCTGCTTAATATAAGCGGACTTTTCACCATTGCTTCAGCACAGCCAATGATATAGTCACGCGCATCTTCATTTCCTGTCAAGCGATAATACTCTGCGAAAGGGTGATAACAAAATAAAGAGGAACTCCATGCTGTTGCTTCTGACTTCTGAACCCACTTTAATGTATCGCCACCCTGTATAGGCACCGAGGCCATGACTATCTTATTAGAATATGCATTACCTTCAAATTTGTTTTTTGGCAGATATTCTGACTTGAATGTAACCTGGCTATCTGTAATAAGTGCACGAAGCCTATCCGTCCAGCCTGCCCATGTTTTCCTTCTTGACGAAAGAAAATAGTAATTTGTATCTCCATTCATCGACATCATTGGATTAAAGGTATAATAAAATCCTCTTGGATCTCGATTCCATACATTGAAAAACATTTCACTTGTTAAATCAATTCGATTTTTCCACAGATTATCTCCCTGTTTCAAACGTGAATAGTAGTTCATAAGAAAATGATATGGCCGTGTTACATCTCTTGTAATTGCAACAAAACCTTTCCCGCTGTAAAATGGAGCATTATAAGTCCCCTTAGGGCTTTGCGGAGCACCGGGGAGCAGAGATGCATAGTACCAGCTGGAAGGCCACGTTACCTCCGCCAGTTCATCTGCCGCTTCACGCGCTTCGATGTCTCCGGTCAGACAATACCAGCTTATCAATCCCCAGCCGATTGTGTGACAGCTACCCCATGTATCAAAATCAATAGTGCTGTTATATCTTTTCTTTGCATCTGCGAAATCATCGGCAAGATATGAGATGGTGCGCTTGGAAAGATTTCTGATTTTCTGTTTGTTATGACCAAACCCATCGTACTCAAATCCCGTCGTATGATAGGTCATTGTATTTTTCATATACCTCATCCACCCGACAGTTCTATCCATGAAACCACGGCTGTCAGTACGGATCCATTGTAACAGCCACTGTTCCAGAGGATCATCCTCCAGATCATAGTGAAGAGTTCCAATGCAGAGTGCCTTGGTAAATTGTAAATCACGAGCAACAAATGGTTTTGCTACACCACTTGTGGTCTTACCAAAATTATTCCATGTTGTAACTTCATCCTCTATTGTTCCGATTGAACCATATATACCAAGCAACCCAGTTTCACTAATCCTTTTAGGATCCGGTCGGCCAAACAATGGTGACTTATTTAACATATATTCAGAACTCAAATCTGTAGAATTCTTTGCTACAGTATCAAAACGTAAAGTAATTTGACTACTTTTACACTGCCCATCCGGCAGCCAATACCATGCCCCACTTTCATAGCCTCTGCTTTTTGAAGGTGAAGGTACATCAGAAGGTCTCGTGACAATAATATCAGCACTAAGTAATCCATTTGCGGTTGAAATATTATGGAACATGAAATTTGATCCTGTCGCAACTTCAACATACCCGTATACACCACCATTCCACTCTTCCTGAATTGTAATACTTTTTCCTCCTGCACTAAAATTTTTTATCTCAGGTTTTGCATACTGACTTGCATTAAACTTGAACGAGTTTTCCGAAGTCGGAGAAAACAAAAGTGGAAAGGCAACTGTAGCCCTGCCGATCCTTGCAATATCACCTGTCGTTTCGCTTATTGAATTCTTGACTGTTGCATCTATTGCAATTGAATTACTACCTGCATATGTAGTGACAACATAAGAATAAGCTAACCCTCCAGCACTCTTCCTAAAGAATACCCCATCTACCTTTATGGTGAATCTCACAGGCCCGCTATATATAACCTCAGCTTTTGTAACTTTACCATTTTTGTACTGGACACTATCCTTAACATTATCCAGGATTATACCGCCTGTTTTACCGCCAAAATAGGGCTCATTATTGTAGAAGAGGGAATCGATGCCTGAAAAATTAGCAGTATCTATCTTGAAACGGACAACTCCATTATTAACTTCAATACTACTCCCGCTTCTTCGAATTGTTATTGCTTCGGTTGCTGATATTGAAGGAGCTTGTGTGACCACTTTATACTCCTTTTTTCCGTTCTTTACGGCATGAGCCCTAAAACTTGCCAGAACCCACATAGGTGTTCCGTCATTATGCCTAGTCAATACGTCAAACTGCGCCGGCAACTCCGTACTACCCTCATATAGAGATATCTGACTAACTGTTGATATATCCCCTTTTTTGAAGGGAATTCCACAGGAAATACCTTCACCTACCCTATCAACGACACCTGGTTCTGAAACAAAAATTGGTATTTCAAGCGAATAAACGGTAATAATTGCCGAAAATAGCAAAAAAATTAGTGCTTTTGATAATTGCATGACTTCCCCTTTTTTTAACATCTCATTAGAACAATAGATTGTTTTATGCGATAAAGCTAGTCACAACTCTATAAAAAGTCAAATGAAATATTGTAATTTGATCTCCTAAATTAGAACTCTACTAATTTGTACGATGCTATTTTTAGTATTCTTAGACTGTAACAAAAAAAACGGTATCGATAACAATTCCACAGACTTCAAAAACGCACCGATTCATGTCCGGATAATACAAATAAATACAACACTTAAACTCTTTCACCGAGCCAACTACCTCAAGGCTATATAGTTTTTGACATGTCCGAAGCTCCGGGTCTATTCAAATCTAAGTCCTGCCCGTTCGATCCCATACTTATTCCAAATACAGACATTGACTAATCAAGATCTATTTCAATCTCCGGTAATGGAAGATGGGTGGTTTATGCTGATGCTGTCCGGCCACACGCAATCAGAGGACGGACTATTTCTTATTTCCAACCCAGGTGGAAGCGCCACAGACTCATGCATTCCAGGCAATCACAAGGGCTTTGCAGTTACTCGTTTCCTAACCCCATCTGATACACCTGTGTCATATGACAGAGAATACTTCCGTAAATATGCCTATAGCTTTAACTGGTGTCCGGAGGAATTCAGAGGTATAAGCGGCAGATCAGCTGATTTCTGGGGCTGGAACTTTACAAATAACAGCAGATACGTCTCGGGTCGACAGCTATGGCCCGCAGGAAGCCATGCTTTATGGATTGTGGACTGGATCTCTAATA